>JBJEYK010000350.1:0-13458 GCA_051886775.1 Candidatus Ventricola sp.
AGGACGCGACCACGCTGGGCATCGTCGGCGCAGGCGGCATCGGCGCGGCGCTGATCCAGTGCATCAACTCCCGCCGCTGGACGATGGTCGGCTCGTTCATCCTCTCGATGATCGTGCTGATGCTGGTCATCGAGTTTGCCTCCACCAAGATCCGTGCCAAGCTGGCGCGGGGCCAATAATCAGGCAATACAGGGCCGCTGTCGGTTACAGCGGCCCTCAGAGCATCAATGAACCACGCAAGCAGCCCCTTCATATCAAATCCGCAGCGGCGGCGTGTACGCCGCGAGGGACCGAAGCCTGCCGCGCCCAGTGGGCGATCAAGGCGGGCGGAGCGTCGGGAATCGCAAGGAGCGCCGCAGACGCGACTATGCGAGTTCCCCGGAAGGACGCATGTTGCTTCCTTGATCATTTGGAGTGTGCCCAAAGGGCGCGCGAGAAATGATGTTTTCTCGTTCCCCAACCGCTGCAAGTATGCGACAGCAGAATTGCAGCGACCACTACAGGAGCATCCCATGGACAGAACGCTTCGTATCTTCTTCACCTCCGATACCCACGGCTATCTCTATCCCACGAGCTACGCCGACAGCGCCGATCGCCCGATGGGCGTGATGAAGCTGGCAAACGCCTTCTCCCGGGACGGCGACACGCTGATCATCGACGGCGGCGACACCATCCAGGGCTCCCCGCTGACCAATCTGTATCATCGCCTGCCCGAGGACGAGCGCGCTGCCTGCCTTTCCGGCACGCAGTATGGCACGCATCCCGTCGCAGCGATGATGAACCTGGCGGGCTATCAGTTCGTCACGCTGGGCAATCACGACTTCAACAACGGGCTGGACGCGCTGGCGGACTACCTCGCCAGCCTGGACGCGCTGTGCCTGTGCTGCAACATCCGCGACCGGGAGGGCCGCCTGCCCATCGCGCCCTATGCCATCCATCAGCTGGACAACGGCCTGCGCGTCGGGCTGGTCGGCGCGTGCACGCACTTCGTCTCCCGCTGGGAGAATCCGAAGACCACCGCGCAGCTGATCATTGAGGAGCCGGTGCCCGCCGCCGCGCGCGCGCTGGACGCCCTGCGCGGCCAGTGCGACGTGACCGTGCTGATCTACCACGGCGGCTTCGAATGCGATTTGGAGACCGGCGCGCAGCTCACCGACAGCACCGAGAACGAGGCCTGCCGCCTCTGCCGCGAGCTGGACTTCGATGTCGTGCTCACCGGCCATCAGCACATGCGCGTGGACGGTGTCTCCATCGGCGGCAGCTTCGCCGTGCAGCCGGGCTACCGTGCACCGCACGCCTGCACCGTCACCGTGCGCGTGGACGAGGCCGGGCGGAGGACTGTCTCCGGCGAAATCGTGGCGCCTGCCGCAGCGCCCCTGCCCGGGGCGGAGGCCCTGCTTGCCCCGCTCGAGCGCCGCGTGCAGGCCTGGCTGGACACGCCCGCCGGACGTCTGGACATCCCGCTGACCGGCGGCGGCCACCTCTCGCAGGCTGTGCACGGCTGCCCGCTGGCCAATTTCATCAACACCGTGCAGCTGGCCGTCTCCGGCGCGCAGGTCTCCAGCTGTGCGCTGCCCAACGAGTTCAAGGGGCTGCCGCAGGCCGTCACCGTGCGCGACGTGGTCTCCACCTACATCTACACCAATACGCTCATCGTGCTGGAGATGGATCGCGCCGGGCTGCGCCGCTACATCGAGCGCTGCGCCGACTACTTTGACCACGATGCCGGCGGCCGGCTGTGCATCTCGGACGAATTCCTCCGCCCGAAGGTCTCGCACTACAATTACGACTACTTCTCCGGCATCGACTATGTGATCGACACCCGCCGCCCGAGGGGCGACCGCGTGACCAGCATCCGTCTGGGCGGCCATGAGCTTGGCGAGGGCGAGACGGTCACCGTCTGCGTCAACAGCTATCGCTACTGCGGCACGGGCGGCTACGGCTTCCTGCCGGGGCAGAGGGTCGTCGCCGACATCCAGACCGACGTGGCCGACGCGATCATCGATTACATCGTCGCCCACCCGGAAATCCATGTGGATACGCACCGGTACTGCACGGTGATTGAATAACACACAAGCAAGCCGCCGCACGGAGAAGTCCGTCTCCGCGCGGCGGCTCGTTATTCTGCTTTGGCTCAGTAGTTCACGTTCCGCGTCGGCACATAGGCCACGCCGCCGTTGACATACACCATGCACACGCTGCTGCCGTATTGCAGCATCATCGCCTGCTGCCCGCTCGGGCAGATGGACTTGACCTGTGTCAGCGACGAATCGTTGTACACGTTCACCGTCGTGCCGGAGCTGCCCGCGCTGATAACCAGCGTGACCGCGTCACCCGCCTTGGGCGTCCCTGACCCGGAGGGCAGCGACGGCACAGGCGTGATGTACTGGATCAGCGGCGTGGGCGTCGGCGTCACATAGACGTACACCGGCGTCGGCGTGACGGACGGATAGCTGGGGTAGCTGGGATAGCTGGGATAGTCCGGCTCGGTATAGCTGCCGTCGAAGCTGAGGTAGCGCGTCATCATGTAGCCGTGGCGCGTGCCGACGTACACCTCGCACCAGGTCGCGCCCTTGGAGACCACCTTGACCCGCGTGCCGTTGCGGTACTGGCCGATGGAGCGCGCGCTCTGGGAGGGCGTCTCGCGCAGGTTGAGCACCTGCGTGCTGCGCGGGTTGTTGACGTAGGCCACCAGCGAGGTTGTCGTGCCGCTGCCGCCGCCCGAGCTGCCGCCCGAAAGGTACTGCGTGGACATGTAGCCCTCGATCCCGTTCGCCGCGATGCGATACCAGCCGTTGCCCTTGAGCAGCACGCTCACGCGCGTGCCGGTGGCCAGCGTGCCCAGGCTGCTGAATGAGGCGCTCGGGCCGGAACGCACGTTGACCCTTCCGCCGTTGCGGGTGGAGACGCTCGCCGTCGCCACCTCGCGGCTGATCAGCGAATCGTGCATGTAGCCGAAGGAGGAGCCGCCGCCCACGTCGACGCGGACGTAGTTCCACTCGTAGCTGTCGTCCAGGATCGAGATCTGCGTGCCGGAGGTGACGCGCATCACCACGCTGTAATCCAGCGATGGGCCGGAGCGCAGGTTCACATAGCCGCCGTTGGCATAGCGCACCGTCGCGCTGCCGGCGGACGCCCCAAAGCTCAGATAGCTCCCCTGCATATAGCCGCGCCGCCCCTCCAGCGTGCGCACGGCATACCAGCCGTCACCGGCGCTGCTGTCCACGCGGATCCAGGTGCCGGTATCGTATTTGCCCAGGCTCCTGCTGGAGCTGCTGGGGTATTCGCGCAGGTTCAGCCTGCCTCCGCGTACCACGGCGTATTCCGCCGCCAGCGCCATCGCGGGCAGCAGCGCCAGCAGCAGCGTCAGCGCGGCAAGGCGCACCCAGTTCTTCCTCATTGTGCTTCACCCACCCTCTCATCTGTGCATAATAGACGAACGAGCCTGCGCCGTTCATCCCAGTTTCTGCCTTGCCCGGCAAATTTACGCTCAGTTGAGGGGCTTCTTCTTCTTTTCAAGCGGCTTATAGGTGCCGTCGGCCTGCTCCACGCGCACGGCGCGCAGCGTGGCCTCCATATTCTCGCGGAATTCCTTGAGATACTGCGCGCGCAGCTTCGCCTGCTCGGCCAGCTCCGCCTCGGTCAGCGCCATGATCTTCTGCTTGCGCGCCAGCTCGTTGATGCGCTCGATCTGCTCGTGATCCATGTCGGTTCTCCTTCACTTCCAGTTTCGTCCCGAAAAGTCCAATGATATAATACTTCTTTTTGCAGCGCGCGTCAAGCGCGGGATAGCGGGCCATGCCCGCCGCGATTGCCTCACAGCGCCCCGCAGGGCAGCAAGAGGCGGAACCGCCCTGTGTTCCGCCCCAATGTTCTCTTACGCCACGACGCCGGAAAGCTGCCAGTCGGCATCCATCAGCGCCAGCACGCCCGCCGCGCCCGGCTTTATGCGGCCAAAGCCCTTCGCCCCGATGGAATCCGCCGGGGTGCTGGTGGCCATGGGCACGACCTGCTCCGGCGCGATGCCCGCCAGCCTGATCATGTTGCGCACCGCCTGGTGCATCAGCAGCGTGGAGCCGGCCAGCACGCCGTTTGCCAGCCGCGCCGCGCCGTCGTTTACGAACACCGCCTGGCCGCCCAGGTCATACTGGCCGTCGGGCAGGCCCGCCGCCTCCATGGAATCGGAGATCAGCGCCACGCCCTGCGCGCCCTTGCACTTAGCCGACAGGCGCAGCACATCCGGGTGCAGGTGGATACCGTCGGCGATCATCTGCACGACGATGCGGTCGTCCGCCAGGCCCGCGCCGGGTACGCCCGGTTCGCGGTGATGCAGCGGGGTTTGCGCGTTAAACAGGTGGGTGATCTGCGAAAGCCCCGCGTCCGCCGCCGCGTGGACGTGCTCCGCCCGCGCCTCGGTGTGCGCCGCGCAGGTGACCACGCCGCGCCGCTTCAGCTCGGCGATGACCTCCAGCGCGCCGGGCAGCTCCGGGGCGAGGGTCATCATCCGCACGCAGGTCAGATCGCGCACGATATCGTCATACGCGTGCACGCTCGGCGGCACCAGGCACTCGCCCAGCTGCGCGCCCTTGTAGCGCAGCGCGAGGAACGGCGCCTCCATATGCGCGCCGAGCACCGCCGCGCCGTGCGGCTGCGGCCTGTCCATCACGGCCTGGATGCCGCGCAGCGCCTGATGCGTCTCCTCTGCATAGGCGCTCATCGTCGTGGGCACAAACGCCGCCACGCCGGTTGCCAGCAGGCCGTCGCTCATGCGGCGGACATCCGCCTCGCCGCGCATGCAGTCCGCGCCGCCGAAGGCGTGAATGTGAATATCCACAAAGCCGGGCAGGACATACAGCCCCGCCGCGTCCCGAATCGCCTCGCCGTCCCCCGGCTCCAGCTCGCCCACCTCGGCGATGCGCCCGCCCTCCAGCCGCACATCGGCCCGGATAAACGCGCCATCCACAAAGGCCAGGCCGTTTTTCACCAGCATGCTCATCATCCTTTCGCATGGTTCGCCGTTTTTCTGTTTTCCTATTATATCATGTTTTTGCCGGATTTCCACAGCTTTTGCCGGATTGAGGAGGAAAACCGCCCTCACGCGCAGATGGACATCTCCGCATTCTTCGCCATCTTCTCCATCTGCGCACCCAGCGTCGCGGCCAGGCTGTCTGTCAGCCGGGCGGCAAAGCCGTTGCGCGGGTCATGCAGCGCGTCGATCACCGTGTGCTCGATCTGCTGGCGCTGGCGATCCATGCCCCGGCGCACTGCGCCGTCTGTCACCGCCTGGCGCAGCAGCACGGGCAGGCGCACGCCGCGCAGCAGCTTTTCCACGCCGCCGCGTCCCGCGATCGCCAGCACCACACCCGCCGCCGCGCCCGCCAGCATGCCCAGCGGCCCCGCGCCCACCAGCGCCACGCCGCCCCCTCCGCACACGCTCGCGCCGACCATTGCCAGCACCACGCCCAGCAGACCGGACACCACGTCCATGCCCATCGCATTCATCAGCGACAGGCGCACGCTGCGCATGCCCGCGTCCACGCGCGCGCCCTCCAGGCGCATGTGCTCCGGCGGCACGCCGCAGCGCAGGCACAGCGCGGTCAGCTCGTCCTCCAGCGCGCGGGTCAGCCCGTCCGTCCAGTCCCGCAGCACGTCCGCCAGCCGCGCCGTCACCGCCTCGCCGGCAAAGGCCTCCGCCATCTGCGCGCCCAGCATCGTCTCCAGCTCGGCAATCGTGTCCACGCCGCCCTTGCGCCACAGCGCCACGCACTCCACGGCGCTCTCCTTCGCCGCCTCGAACAGCGCGCCGGCCACCGGCTGATACAGCAGGTGCACCCGGGCGTTCACCGCGGCGCTGAGCCGGTCGCCCCTGGCGAGGGAGGCCACCTCCCCGCGGAAGACCTGAAGCTGCTCGTCCACCCGGCCCGCGTAGGCCAAGCCGCGCGCGATGGAGCACTCCGGCTCCGGGCAGAGCACCATCAGGCTCCCGGCAAACGCCTCGGCGCACGCCTCGCGGAAGAAGGCCATCCGCGACGCGCCGCCCGTCAGGATCACCGCCTGCGGCGGGCAGCCCTCGCTGGCCGTTACCGCCGCACGCAAAGCGCCCTGCAGGCACGCGGTAAAGCTGCGCCCGCCCAGCGCCGCGCAGGGCGCCTTCAGCATGTCCGCCACCGCCGCGCCGTCGATGGCCAGCTCCAGCATGAGCGTCTCGTCGTAGCAGACGACGAGCTGCTTGGTCAGCGGCCTGTCCTGCCACTTGTCCTCGCTGAGGAAATACCTTTCCTTGAGCCTGCGCGCCTCCAGCTCGCAGTAGCTGCGCCAGGCGGGGCTTTCCGCAAACACGCGGCGCAGCGCGCCCTGATCCGGCGAGACCGCAACCGCGCGCTCCAGCAGCAGCTCGTCGAGCAGGCCGCCGCCCAGGCTTGTGTCGCCAAAGAGCGAGAGCGCCTGCTGGTGCCCGTCGACGATATAGGCAAAATCCGTCGTCGAGGAGCCGATGTCGATCACCATCGCGCTGCTTTGCAGCAGGCCGGGATCGATCCGCAGCCCGCGCGCGTGCCGCGCGTACAAAAACGCCGCGCGCGGCTCCGGCACCACCGCCACGTTCGGGAAGCCCGCCGATTCCAGCAGCGCTGCGTACTGCGCACGCCGCCCGTCGCCCCAGCCCGCCGGGCAGCCGACCACCGTGCGCGTCACCTGCGCCATCAGCGCCGGCTCCGTGCGGGTCAGCTCCGCCATCACGCCCTGCGCGAACGCGCGCACGTCGCCCGCCGCGGCGGGATCGGTCAGATAGCGGGACTTGAAGCGCACCTTCACCTCCCGCGCACCGCTGAGCACGCTGGCCTCCTCGCCCACGGCGACGCGCCCGTCCCGCACGCCCACCGCCGAGAGCATGCTGGCGCGCCCCTGCAGCGGGATCACGCGCGGCTCGACGGTCGATTCCCCATCCAGCAGCGTGACGGCGCTCTCGCCGTCGCCCAGGTCAAAGCCCAGGATCCTCACACGCCCACGCTCCTTTCCATCCGGCATGCCGCCGTGCCCCTGCGCACCAGCCTGCCCTCGCTAAGGAGCGCCGGGCGGATCGTCCGCGCGTCGCCCAGCGTCGGCAGCAGGTCGAACATCGCCGCATTCTCCGGTGTATAGCGCACAAGCTCCATGCCCAGCAGATGCAGGTACTGCTCCGCCTGATCCAGGCTGCGCAGCGCCAGCTCCGGGCGGCCGCTCTCCTTCGCCTCCATCAGCGCGCACAGCAGGTCGAGCATCGCATCGTCCGCCGTGCCGCTCAGACGCACGCGCCCCGCGTCGTGCGCCAGCAGCGATAGATCGCTCACGCATACGTCCGCCGCCTGGCACAGCTGCAAGAGCCGGAGGCTCATCGCCTGCGCGTCTACCCGGCAAACGGCGCGCGCCTCAACGTGCGGCGCCTCGCCCGCCGTTCCGCCGCGCCCGCCGAGCACCAGCAGCGCCAGGCCGACCAGCTGCGCCGCAGCAAGCAAGGGCTTGCCGCCCAGCAGCGCATAGCCCGCCAGCACCAGGAGCGCCGCCGCGCCGCCCAGCGCCAGGCCGGTCAGCCCGAGCACGCCGCCGCGCCCAGCCGGCTTGGGCGCGTCCGTGATCACCAGCTCGCCCTTCGCGTCCGCCGCGCGCAGCAGCTCCGGCGCGCGCCGCGCCAGGGCCAGCACCGCCTGCTGGCGCTGGCGGGCCTGCTCATCCTGTTCGTCCTGCATGAGCGCGCAGGCCGTCCGCTCCAGCGCCATCGTACAGGCGGCGACGGCCTCCTCCATCGTCCCGGCGCGCCGCAGCTGCGCTTCCAGCTGCGCCCGGCTTTGCTCGAATGCGTCCGCTGCGTTCATGGTTTTCCCTCCGCTTTCGTCCGTTTTCGTCGGCTCCCGGCATCATTGTACCGCCGCAGGCAGGCTTTGTCAATTGACCGCGCCTGTGGTATACTATCCGTATCCCATGCCGCGACAGGGCGGCGGAAAGGCGGTGCGCCGTGCGCATGCTCACCCATGTCGTTTCCGAGGCGGACGCAGGCCGCGCAGTGCGCAGCGTCGTGCCGCGGCGCTTTTCCCTGGGGCAGCACGCCTTCCGGCGGCTCAAGCTGCTGGGCGCGATCCGCGTAAACGGCGTACCCGTCCGGGCGGACTACCGCCTGCGCGCGGGCGAGGTGATCACCGTGCTGCTGCCCAGCGAGGCGTCCGAGGCCGCGCCCATCCCCGATGCGCTGCCCGGCGATCTGCCGCCGTCCTTCATCCGCTATCAGGACGAGGATCTCCTCGTCATCGCCAAGGGCGCGCCGCTGGCCACGCTCCCGTCCCGGCACATCGCCTCAGGCACCCTGCGCGAACAGCTGGCCGCGATGCTGGGCGTTTGCACCTTTGCCTATCACCCCGTCAACCGGCTGGACAAGGGCACCAGCGGCCTTTTGTGCGTCGCGCGTCACGCGCACGCGCAGCGCCTTCTGACGGCGCAGCTGCACACCGGCGCCTTCGTGCGGGAGTACCTCGCCGTGACGCAGGGCGTGCCCGAGCAGCCGCAGGGCGTGATCGACGCGCCGATTGCCCGTCAGGGCGAGGGCGCGCGCCGCGTCGTCCGCGCGGACGGGCAGCGGGCTGTCACGCATTACCGCGTGGAGCAGACGTCGCATGGCCGCGCGCTGCTGCGCCTGCGGCTGGAGACAGGGCGCACGCACCAGATCCGCGTGCACCTTTCGCACATCGGCTGCCCCATCGCAGGCGACTATCTCTATGGCCAGCCGCTGAGCGCGCTGCCCGGGCGCTTTGCACTGCACTCGGCCTTTCTTCGGCTGACGCAGCCGATCACCGGGCAGATCGTCGAGCTTCATGAGCCGCTGCCCGACGCACTGCGCGCGCTGCTATGATCTGCCAAGATAAAACGGCCTCCTTTTTCCCATCCTGAGCAGGAGAAAAGGAGGTTGTTTTTGATGAGCAGAACCAAGCACCGCCAGCGCACGGGCGCGCAGCAGTGGAACCCGCCGCCCCTTCGCGCCAACACACCCTCCCCCTTCGATGCGGAAAAGGACGTGCAGAGCGCCACGGAATGCACCGGCCTGACGCCCCAGCCCGTGATGAGCGAGGACGCGGGCGAGAGCCTCTCCAGCCTGTACGCGATCCATGAGGTCAAGCCGCAGGGCAATGTCGGCAAGTGCAACCCGAACAACGATCCAAGCGAAATCAGCTTCCATCGGGAATAGGCGCGGCTTGACGGCCTGACAGCGGCATGGTATCATGCGGGTATCACGGTGAGAGAGGTGCCTGTCATGCGCTGGGAAAAGGACGGTTACCTGCTGCGCCCCGCCCGCGCGGAGGACGCAACGGCCTACTACGAGCAGAATTACTGCCCGCTGGACGCCGAGGCCGCGCGCCTGACCGGCTGTGCGCCCGCGTTCACCCGGGAGGAGGTCGTCTCCTTCTTTCTGCATGCGGTGGACGACGAGACGCGCCGCTTTTTCCTGCTCATCGCGCCGGACGGTCGCATCGCGGGCGAGTGCGTGATCAACGAGCTCGATCCTTCGCTGCGCTGCGCAAACTACCGCATGGCGATCTTCCATCCCTGCGACCGAGGGCGCGGCCTGGGCCTTTGGGCGACACAGACCATGCGCGACTACGCCTTCTCCGCGCTCAGCCTGCACCGCCTGTCGCTGGACGTCTTTTCGTTCAATCCGCGCGCGGAGCACATCTATCGCCGCGCGGGCTTCCGGCGCGAGGGCGTGCTGCGCGACGCCGTGCCGGACGGCGACGGCTATGGCGACGACATTCTGATGGCGATGCTCGAGGACGAGTGGCGCGCGCTCAGCGGTGAATAGAAGAATTCGGGCCTCCTGCCAAAGCGGGGGGCCCGATGCGTTTATGCCAGCTTTCTACCCATCAGCACGCCCATGGCCGAGGCCATCATCAGCCCGCGCGTCCATCCGGAGGAGTCGCCCAGGCAGTGCAGGCCGCGGATGTTCGTGCTCAGCTCTTCGTCCATCTTCACGCGGTTGGAATAGAACTTCAGCTCCGGCGAGTAGAGCAGCGTCTCCGCCGCGGCAAAGCCCGGCACGACGATGTCCGCCGCCTGGATGAAGTTGATGATGTTGATCATCGCGCGGTAGGGCATCGCGGCGGTAATGTCGCCGGCGACGGCGTCGGGCAGCGTCGGGCGGACGTTGGACTGTGCCAGCTCCTTTTCCCAGGTGCGCTTGCCGTCGAGGATGTCGCCGAAGCGCTGGACGAGGATGTGGCCGTTGGCCAGCATGTTCGTCAGCTCGCCAACCTTCTGCGCATAGGCGATCGGCTGATTGAACGGCACGGAGAAATTGTGGCTGCACAGCACGGAGACGTTCGTGTTGTCGCTCTTGAGATCCTTGTAGGAGTGGCCGTTGACCACCGCCAGATCGTTGTCGTAGTTTTCCTGGCTGACGAAGCCGCCCGGATTCTGGCAGAAGGTGCGCACCTTGTTCTTGAACGGGCGGGGGTAGCCGATCAGCTTGCTCTCGTAGAGCACGCGGTTGACCTCCTCCATCACCTCGTTTCGGCACTCAACGCGCACGCCGATATCCACCGTGCCGGGCTGATGGGCGATGCCGTGCTCGGCGCAGAGCTTCTCCAGCCAGTCCGCGCCGCGCCGGCCCGTGGCCACGACGGTGTGCGATGCGCGGATCTCCTGCGTCTCCTGCCCGCGGCGGATGGACACGCCCAGGCAGGTCTCCCCGTCCATGAGCAGCTCCTCGCACTCCCAGCCGAAGAGCAGCTCCACCTCCTGCTCGCGAAGGTGATCCTCCAGCGCGCGGTAGAGCGTCTGCGCCTTTTCGGTGCCCAGGTGGCGAATCGGGCAGTCCACCAGCTTCAGCCCCGCCTGAATCGCGCGCTTGCGGATGGCGCGCACCTCCTCGGTGTTGCCCAGACCCTCGACATGGCTGTCCGCGCCGAACTCGAGATAGATGCCGTCGGTGTAGTCGATCAGCGCCTGCGCCTTGTCCGCGCCGATGAGCGTGGGAAAATCGCCGCCCACCTCATAGGACAGCGAGAGCTTGCCGTCGGAAAACGCGCCCGCGCCGGAGAAGCCCGTGGTGATGTGACAATACGGGCGGCAGTTGACGCACTTCTGCGTGGTCGCCTTCGGGCAGCGCCGGCGCTCGATGGGCTGCCCCTTTTCCACGATGCAGATGCGCTTTTTGCTGCCCTGCCTGCGCATTTCCAGCGCGGTAAAGATGCCCGCAGGCCCCGCGCCGACGATGACGACATCCATGTTCATAGTTCATACTCCTGTTCTCACGCCCTACCGGGCGCAATTTATGTTGGGATAAGCATAACACACCTTGTCCCCCAGCGCAAGCCCCGTCACAGCGGCCAAAGCCGCCGCACATCCGGCTCGGTGCCCGGCTGGGCAGACGTGGCGATATGCAGCAGCACATCCACCGAGCGCACCTCCAGCGCGCACACCGCGCCGCAGTCCGGCACCGTCTCCATTCTGCGCAGTACGCCGTCGCTGCCCAGCAGCGCCAGCACGCCCTGCTGTCTGGCCGCCTCGCCCGTGCCGCTCAGCGTGCGCCCGCCCAGCAGGATGCGCCCGTCCGACAGCCGTGCGGCGCAGAGCCACTCCAGCGTGTCCGCCGCTGTGTGAATCGGCATGCGCGTGCTCCACACGCTGCCGCCCTGCTCGTCCACCAGCGTCACCCGCACGCCGAGTGCTCCGTCCGGCGCGCAGACCAGGCAGCCGCCGCTCACCGGGAAGGACGCGCCGTGCGCGGCCTCCTGCGTCTGCACAGGCATCCAAGCCTGCGGAAGGCTCTCCTCCGGATCCGGCATGGCCGCAGGCTGCGCGACGGGCACAATGCCCGCCTGGCGCGCGCCCTGCCCGGAGCGGTACGTCAATAGCGCCGCGCCGCCGGGCGTGCCCGCCAGATCGAGCGCGTCCTGCGGCAGACCCGATACCATGCCCTGCGGATAGCCGTCCTCGTCGAGGAAGGTCACCTCGCCGTCCGCCGCGCCGTAGACTGCCAGCCCCGTCTGTGTCGGGCAAAGGCAGCGCTGCACTCCGGCGAATGTGCGCACAAAGAGCACCTCGCCCTCCAGGCTCACGCGCGCCGCAAAGCCCGCCTCACCCTGCGCCGCGCCGCAGCACACGACGCTGCCGTCCTCCAGCAGCAGGGCATCCTCGACCAGCATCACGGCAAAGCCGCCGAAGGCGATGCCCATCGCCTGCGCCGCCTCGCCAGCCTGCAGCCGCGTCAGGCTGAGCTGCCCCTCTCGCGCGCCGGCCCAGACGACGCCGCCGCGCAAATCCGACGCCGCGCAGCCCAGCGCGTCGCCCTCGAACGGCGCGCTCAGCGTGACGCTGCCGTCCTCCAGCAGCATGCCCGCGCGCAGCCTGTCTCCCTCGCTGACAATCACCGCCAGCGCCGCAGGCGACTGATCGCACAGCAGAATGCGCAGAACCGTCCGCCCCGGCGCGCACAGCGCTTCCGGGATTTCCAGCCGCACCTCGCACGCGCCCCGCGCGCTGAGCAGAAGCCACTCGCCGCGCTGGCCCTGCGCGTCGGTGAGCACCAGCGCGAACCGACCGTCCTCCAGCGCCGCCGGGCTGACCATCCGATCCAGCCCCGCGTGCGCGGACGCGTAGCTCCAGCGCCGCTGGCCGTCCTCCTGCGCGCACAGCGCCCAGCCGGCAAAGCCCTCGCGCGTGCGCGATGAAAGATCCCCGTCGCACGAGGACGACGTGCCCACGGCGAACAGCCCGTTGCCCGCGCGCGTCATCTCCAGCAGCCGATCCTCGCCGCGCCCGCCGTAGAAGCGCGTCTCCTCTGCGCACGCGCCGGCTGCCAGGATCAGCAGCGCCATCGCCGCCCCCAGCACCCGCCTGATCATGTTCTGCCCATCCCCTCGTGTGTGCGGCCAAGCCCTCACAGCGCGATGACCTCCAGGTCGTCCGGCACATAGAGATCACCGGTGTAGCTCTCCCGCGCTTCGGCGGAATACAGCCCCTTGCGCTGTGCGATGTGCCTGTCCTCCGTGTGCCAGAGTACCAGGTGAGATACGCCCAGCCTCGCGGCCAGCTGCGCTGCGTCAGCCACGGTGGAATGGTGCTTTTCGTAGGGCTTGAACACGTCCGCGTGCGCCTTCAGGCAGAAGGCCTCGCTCAGCAGCCAGTCGCTCCCGGCGACATAGCGCTCGCACACCGGGTTGTATGGCTCGTCGCCCAGGCAGGTCAGCTTCTGCCCGGACAGCAGCGTCGTCGTAAAGCCGAACTGCAGCAGCTTGGTCGAGCCGATGTCAAAGAACGTCACATCGTAGCCGCACAGCTTCGCGCGCGTGCCGTCCTGGATATCGTGGAAGAAGACGCGCTCGCCGATGTAGCGCAGGAACTTCTTTTGCAGCATCAGATCGGCGATCATCTGCAGGCCGTCGTGCACGGTTTGGTGGCAGTAGATGTGCAGCTCGCCCTCGTATGTCCCGGCCT
>JBJEYK010000351.1:0-2728 GCA_051886775.1 Candidatus Ventricola sp.
CAATATCCAGCGCGTGCGATCCTCCGGCACGCCGCAGACCTCGCGGTTCTCCTTCGCCCACTGCACCATGCCCTTGGCCGCGTCGCAGTGGCACACCTGCGCGCCGGCCATGGCGCAGGCCATCGTCGCGCCGCCGGTGTAGGCAAAGAGGTTGAGCACGCGCACGGGCCGGCCCATGTCGCGCTGGGCGCGCACCAGGCGGCTCATCCAGTCCCAATTGACGGCCTGCTCCGGGAACAGGCCCGTGTGCTTGAAGCCCGTGGGACGGACGTAAAATTTCAGATTCTTGTAGGTCATCACCCAGCGATCGGGCAGCCTTTCAAAGAATTCCCAGCTGCCGCCGCCCTTGTCGCTGCGGTGATAGTGCGCCTGCGCCCTGCGCCAGACGGACGGATCGCGCGCGGGCCAGATGGCCTGCGGATCCGGGCGGCGCAGATATACATCGCCCCAGCGCTCCAGCTTTTCGCCGCCGCCGCAGTCGAGCACCTCGTAGTCCTGCCACTGATCTGCTAAAAACATCGTCACTCTCTCCTCAGAAGAATCGCTTGAGCCGGTCTTTCTGCGCCTCCATCATATCAGAAAGCACGCCCTCTGTATAGAGCAAATCGACGCCGGACAGCGCGGGATCGATCTCCAGCGCCTGGCGCAGCGCCTCGCGGCTGCCCGTCGCGCCCGCCTCGGCATAGAGCACGTTGCACAGGCTGAGCTGCCCCAGCAAGTCCTCCAGCTCGACAGGCAGCGTCTGCGTGTCGCCGCGCACGCCGCTTTCCGTCACCTCCGCCGGCCCCTCGACAAAGCGTCCGGGCGCCGCGCCGGGGATCGCGCCATCGCAGGGATAACTCAGGCTGTCCGCCCGGCAGCTGCCCTCGCCCAGCATGGCGCGCATCACCTCGACCGGGCGCACGGAGGCAAAACCGCTTTGCCGGATCTGCCCCCAGGCCGCCGCGCCCTGGGGCGTCAGCGGGCCGTGCACCGTCAGCAGCGCCAGATTGCGCTTGCGCAGCTCGTAATCCGCCAGGCCCACGCCGGAGAGCAGCACCGTCTTGCGCGGGCTGATCGGCGTGTCGGCCAGCAGCTCATACTGCATCACACGCTCGCCCGCGGGGATCGCGCCGTACCAGTCGATGTACTGCGCGGACAGCGCCTCGCGGGAATCCTCACGCATCTCCTGCATGCAGCGGGGGATCAGGTCATGCCCCTGCCTGTCGCGCAGCTGCGTGACCCAGGCGAAACTGTTCAGCCCCGCACAGGAGACGGTCAGCTCGTCCTCCTTCAGCCCCAGATACAGCGCCAGGCGGCGTCGGGTCTGCTCCGTCACGCCGCTCAGCCCCAGCGTTCGCACACCGAAGAAGCGCTGGGCGCACTCGCACGCGCGCGCCAGCCCGATGCCGCCGAAGCCGTTGTCGCACAGGATCAGCGGCGCGCCCTCGCACTCCTCGCGCATCTGCTGCGCAAGATCGGCGATGAAGTCCAGCACGCGCATCGTCTGCATCGCGCCGCCGATGCCGCCGCGCAGGCGCGCCTGCTTGTACAGCCCCACGCGCTCGAGCGCCTCCAGATCCTGCTTCCAGGCGGCCTCGTCCAGGAAATCCGCGCACAGGATCACCGCGTCGGCGGAGAATACCGCCTTCTTCAGCTGCGTGGTGTAATAAAACTGCGCCTTTACGTCAAAGGCGCGCGCCAGCGCCTGTGCGCCGCGCGCGGACAGCTCCGCCATGTCCAGATCGGCGTCCACCATCCAGATTTCCGCCTCCGTGCGGCTGCGCACAAAGAGGTCTTCAAAAATGGCGGGGGCAAAATGGTATGCCCCCGCGCCAGCGATGACAATTTTTTGCATGTCATTCAGCTTCATATCATGTCCTCGACACTCGTCGCCCAATATCTCAGTTTCCATCCTTCCGCGTCTCCACGCGGCTAGGAGGATACGGCTTCAGCGCCTGTCCATCATCCGACAGCACCGCATATCGCTCATCGATTGCCAGTTCAGGCTCGTCGTGCGTCAGCCCAGCCGCAGCCAGCAGCCCCACCCCATGGTCAGTGAGGTGAAGCTGCTGACAGCCAGCAAAGTGGAGCTTTCAGCGCGGAGGGATACGTCCGCTCTGCTTTCCAGCCTTATCGGGCATACACGGATGCGCAGGCGCCAAGTATCATGAGCACAAGCAGCATCCGTGTAATCATACGGGTTTCCTCTTACGCCCTGCGGACGGAGAGCATCGCATCCACGCCGTTGATGCTCCATTCCTTGGCATAGGCGCCCTCCGGCGCGTCGCCCGGGGCAACCTCCAGCGCCAGCACGCCGGCCTTGATCGCCTCGGCGTTGTCCGCCACGATGGCGGCGAGCTTCTCATCGGCGGTCTTCACGGTCACCAGGATGCGGTCGGTCACCTCGAAGCCAGCCTCCTTGCGCATGGTTTGCAGCTTGGAGATCACCTCGCGGGCAAAGCCCTCGGCGATCAGCGCGTCGGTGAGGTTGGTGTCCAGCGCCACAGTCAGGCCGTGATCGGTCGCCACGACGTAGCCCGGCTTCTTCATCGGCGCGGTGAGCACGTCTTCCTTCTCCAGCTCGACCGTGGTGCCGTCCAGCTCGAAGGTGAGCGTGCGGCCCGCCTCAAAGCCGGAAACGACCTCGTTGCCGTCCAGCGTGTTCAGCTTATCGCCGATGGCCCTGAGCAACTTGCCGTACTTCTTGCCCAGCGTGCGCATCTGCGGCTTGAGCTGGTAGGTCATG
>JBJEYK010000352.1:0-13431 GCA_051886775.1 Candidatus Ventricola sp.
TAGGAATCCTTCGGCCCCTCATAGGTAAGGAAGCTGGACATTCACCGAAACCATCACATTTCTTTGTTAGCTAAAGCATCCTTATCCGCGCCAAAGGTGCGCAAAAAAACGCTCCTTTACGCAAAGGCGCTGCCTCGCCTGGCACCGTTGGGCCAGCAGAGACAGCGCCTTTTGGATTTATTTGGATGCTTTAGCGGAAATCGACCTCACGGCGCGAGCGCCAGCGCGTCCTCGCCGACGCGGTAGCTGCTGGAGTCCACGGTCAGCGTGAGCGTTGCCGTGCCCAGGGGCTGGCCGGTCTGCACGTCGGTCATCGCGAGGGTGATCACGGGGTTCTTGGCGTCCACCAGCGGAGCCTGATCGCTCCAGACGACGGTCTCGCCGTCGCTCTGGGCCGTCGCGCCGACCCCGGCGTAGGCCCCGGCCATCGCGTCCCACTTGAGGAAGATGCCGCTCGTGCCGCTCAGGGCAAAGGCCGCGTCCATCGGCGCGCCCTCCGCGTCGGTGACGCCCAGGGTCAGCATGAGGCCGGAGAGCGAGCTGTCCTCCGGGGTGTAGCGGCGCATGGTGTCCAGGTGCAGCGTGCAGCCGCCGCCAAGGGGCAGGCGCAGCTGCAGGCGCGTCTCCTCCTCGCGGACATAGCCCAGCACGCCGGGCGTGTAGTTGATCAGCATGGAGCCGTAGCCGCCGTTCTGGAAATAGTCGCCCATCTGCGCATCGCGCCAGGCCTCGCGCTCGTCCTCGGAGAGCAGCCCGCGAGAGACGATCAGCGATTCCAGCTCGGTGAGAAACGCGGTATAGCTGTCCTCCAGCGCCAGCAGATCGTCCACGCTCAGCAGCGGATCACCCTCCGCCGCCAGCGCGCCCAGCGGCGCAAGGGCCAAAGCGAGCAGCACAATGCAGATCCTGCGCACGGGGCACGCCTCCTTTTATCGGGTGAAGTACACGATGTCGCTGACGTTGCGCTCGCGGGAGCCGCTGGTCTTGTTGAGCCGCTCGCCGTTAAAGACGAGCGTGGCGCTGCCGCCGCCGTCCAGATTGTAGGCGACCTGGCAGCCCTGCTCCACGAACACCTTCTGAAGCTCCTGCAGCGTCATGCCCTTGTCGCTCCAGCCGTCTCGGCGGCCATCCGCCACGATGACGACATAGTGCGTGCCGTCCACCCAGCCGATGGCCGTGCGCGGCTCGCGGATCGTGTCGGCGGTGGAGATGATGTACTTCTTGGGCAGCTCGACAGCCTTGCCCTCATTCACCAGCAGCGGGCCAAACGTGAAGCTCTGCACCACGCCGCCGTCCACATAGCCCTGCCCCGCGCCGGGCGTGTATTCGCCCTTGGGGATCGGGACAAACGAGCCGTCCGCGTAGATGAGCAGCTGATCGCGGGTGGACTTGAGATCGCGGTACAGCTCGCCGTTGCGGATGATGAGGCTGTTTTCCTTATAATTGTAATAATCGCCGTTGATGGCCAGCACCGCGTCGTGGCGCGCGGCGATGGCGCTGGTCGCCTCCGCCTCGTTCTTGGAATACTTTTCCCCGGCAAACGCTGTGCGCAGCTGCTCCGGACGATCCAGGTACACGTTGGCCACGAAGAAGCGCAGCTCCGTGCGGTTGAAGGCGTAGCACCAGCGATCCACGGTGACGCGGATGGTCTCGTCCTCGTAGGAGAGGGATTCCTCGATGGTCTTGGTATTCGGCTCGGTGGCCGCCAGCGCAGGCGCGGCGGACAGCGCCAGGCACACAGCGGCCAGCATCGCGGCAAACAGCTTACGGGATGTCATAGATTGGTTTCCTCCATATGGTTGTGGAAAATCGTCGTGGAATATGGTCGGGGGATGCCGGAGCGCTGCCCCGGGCGAATTACTGCGGATTGGCCATGAACATGATCACGTCGCTGACGGAGCGCTCCTTGCCGCCGGAGGGCATGTTGACCACCTCGCCCAGGAAGTACAGCGTGGTGGAGCCGCCGCCGTCGAGATTGAAGGCGAAGTCGACGCCCTCGTCCAGGAACAGCTGCTGCAGCTGCGGGATGCTCGCGCCGGTGGAATAGCCGGTGCGCCGGCCATCCACCACGATGACGACGTAGTGCAGCGGCCCCTTCTGGCCGATGGCCGTGCGCGGCTCGTAGTAGCCGTCGTTGCAGTTGATGTAGAAGCTGCGCGGCAGCTCGGCGGCCTGCCCGCCCTCGACGAGCACGGGGCCGAACTCAAAGGTCTGCCAGGTTTCGGCCTGCTCGAGCTTGTTGGCCACAAGCCCCTGCTTGCCGGTGCGGTCGGTCTGTGCGGAGAAATTGCCGTCCTTGTCCACGACGAGCAGATGGTGCTTGGTGATGTTCTGGCGGCGCAGCACCTCGCCGTTGCGGATAATCACGCCATCGCGGTGGTAGCGGCAGAAGTCTGCGTTGATGGCCAGCACGGGGCTGTGGCGGCTGGCGATGTCGCTGACGGCCTCGTAGATGCCGCTGCGGAAGTCGTCGCCGGCGAACGCCGTGCGCAGCTGGCTCACGTCGCTGAGCTGAATGTCGCAGACGAAGTAGGTCATACCGTCCTTCTTCTTCTGCTCGATGCTGACAGAGAGCCTGTCCGTCTGATAGGCCAGCTCGCCGGGAGCGTACTGCTTGAACTCCGGCGTCGGCTCCGGCGTCACGGCGGGGTCAGCCGTGGCCAGCGCCGCCTCGATGGCCTGCTGCTGCGCGCCGGCGTCGATGGTGTCCACCGCCTGCGCCAGCGCGCTGCCCGGCTCCGGCGTGGTGCCGGGCAGGGTGCGGACGGTCCTCTCGTTCTGAAGGGCGGCCCACTGGGCAAAGCGCGTCTGCACGTCCGGCACGTCGCCCATCGGCGCGCTGGCATTGCACAGCGTCAGCAGCAGCACGGCATACAGCGAAGCGATCATCGCGCGATCCAGCCCGGCGCGCAGGGGCGGCAGGTCGAAGTGCCGCTTGCGGAAGCGGCTGGCGTGCGCCATGCGCGTCTCCTCCTGCGGAGGCTGGTCGTAGCGGCGCGCGGGGACGCGCCGGAAGCTGTCCAGCGGCTTGGGCTTTCTGCTCATGGGCGACCCCTTTCGTCAAAATTCGTACCCTTTATTATACGGCGTGCGGGCGCTGATGTCAAACGGGCAAAGCAGGGAATTGTGCGCTGCCGTCGTCTGCATATAAAGAAAAGATCCGCCGGATAAGCGGATCTCTTTAGGGCCAATCGGCAGGTCAGTCGGCGTTCTCCTCCAGCTCCCGCCCCTGCATATAGGCGTCCATGGCCTCGGCGACCTTCTTGGAATGGGCGACGGCCTCGACGACCGTGCGCGCGCCCGCGACGACGTCGCCGGAGGCGAAGATGCCCGGGCGGGTTGTGCGGCCATACTCGTCGGCGATGAGCAGGCCGCGCTGGTTGGCCTGCAGGCCCTCGGTGCTCTTGACCAGCACGGACTTGGGCCCCTGGCTGATGGAGATGATGGTGCTGTCGGCAGGGTAGAGCTTCGCGGAATCCGGCACGGCCTCGAGCGTGCCGTCCTCCTGCTCGACCACGTCCTCCATGATCACGCCCTCGTCCACGATCTCGACCGGGCGCTTGTTGTAGACAAACTCCACGCCCTCGAGCACGGCGTAGTCAAACTCGTGCTTGGAGGCGGCGACCTTCTGGGTCAGCGAGAAGCAGGTCACATGGCGCACGCCCTTGCGCACCGCCGTGCGCGCCACGTCCATGGCGGCGTTGCCCGCGCCGATGACGTTGATGCGCTCGCCCAGGCGATAGCTGTCGGGGTTGTTGAGGTAGTTGATGCCGAAGTGCACGTTGCCCAGCGTCTCGCCCTTGATGTGCAGGGTGTTGGGCTGCCACACGCCCGTGCCCAGGAAGATGGCCTTGTAGCCGTCGCGGAAGAGATCCTCGATGGTGATTGCGCCGCCGATGGTTGTGTTCGGGCGCACCTTGATGTCCTTGAGCACGAGATGATGGTACTCGAAGTCATCCAGCACGGACTTGGGCAGGCGGAAGGCCGGGATGCCGTAGCGCAGCACGCCGCCGATCTTGTCCTTGCCCTCGAAGATGGTGACCTGATAGCCCTTGCGCGCGAGGATGACCGCGATGGTCAGCCCTGCCGGGCCGGAGCCGACGATCGCCACGCGGATGCCGTTGCTCTTGGCCGGGCCCTTGGTCATCTTGTTGGAATAGGTGCTGGAGATGTAGTTCTCGATGGTGGAGAAGTGCACCGGCGCGCCCTTGCGGCCCAGCACACAGTGCCCCTCGCACTGGTTCTCGTGGTTGCACACCAGCGAGCAGACGGTGGTCAGCGGGTTGTTTTCAAAGAGCGTCCACCCGGCCTCGTCGAGCTTGCCGTCGAGCATCATGCGGATCACCTTGGGAATCGGCGTGTGGATCGGGCAGCCCTTCTGGCACTGGGGCACCTTGCAGTTGAGGCAGCGCTGCGCCTCCTCGAGCACATGTACGGCCATCGTCAATCGTCCTTTCATCTGAGATAGGTGTTGTCTGATGACTCTATTATACGCGATATCCGGAAAAGGAAAAGGGGGGAATTGCACAATTTTCCGCAGAGGACGGGCCGCCGTCACTGACCGCGCGGACAATTGTTAGCACTCTTTGCCGTCGAGTGCTAATTTTCTCTTGACATGGGGCGCTTTCGGCGCTACAATACCCCCTGTAAACGGCACAATCCAGCGTTTTTCAGCTGATCAAGGAGGTTTTGCATATGGATCCCATTCAGGGCAGCGTGTCCATCGACGCGCAGAATATCATGCCGATCATCAAAAAGTGGCTCTATTCCGACAAGGACATCTTCATCCGCGAGGTGGTCTCCAACGCCTGCGATGCCATCACCAAGCTGCGCATGGTGGACTACAAGCTCGCCGAGGGCTGCTCCGTGCATGTCGAGGTGGACAAGGCGGCAAAGGAGCTGCGCTTCATCGACGACGGCGTGGGCATGACTGCGGACGAGGTGAAGACCAACATCAACCAGGTCGCCTTCTCCGGCGCCAAGAGCTTCCTGGAGGAGTACGCCAAGGAGGATGACAAGGAAAACGGCGGCATCATCGGTCACTTCGGCCTGGGCTTCTACTCGGTGTTCATGGTGGCGGACAGGGTGACCATCGACACGCTGTCCTTCCGCGAGGGCGCGACGAGCGTGCGCTGGGAGAGCGAGGACGGCATGGCCTTCACCATGACCGAGGGCGCGCGCACTGCCCGCGGCACCACCATCACCCTGCACATCTGCGAGGCGGAGGAGGAGTTCCTGGACATCTGGCGCGTGCGCGAGGTGCTGGAGCGCTACTGCTCGTTCATGGCCTGGCCGATCTATCTGGACGAGATCAAGCCCGAGCAAGAGAAGAAGGACGAGCCTGAAGCCACCGTTACCGACGAGAACGGCGACGAGGTGAAGGCCGCAACTGCTGAGGATGCCGGGGAGAATGCGGAGGAAAAGGCGGAGGAAAAGAAGCCCGAGCCGATCAACGACACCACGCCGCTGTACGCCCGCGCCCCGCAGGACTGCACCGACGAGGACTACAAGGCGTTCTACCGCAAGGTATTCCACGAGTACGACGATCCGCTGTTCTGGATCCACCTGAACGTGGACTATCCCTTCAAGCTCAAGGGCATCCTGTACTTCCCGAAGCTCAAGGAGCAGTTCGGCGGCATCGAGGGGCAGATCAAGCTCTACTCCGGCCAGGTCTTCGTCGCGGACAACATCAAGGAGGTCATCCCGGAGTTCCTGATGCTGCTCAAGGGCGTCATCGACTGCGCGGACTTCCCGCTGAACGTGTCCCGCTCCTTCCTGCAGAACGACGGCTACGTCCGCCGCATCTCCAACCACATCACCAAGAAGGTCGCCGACAAGCTGACCGGCATGTTCAAGACCGAGCGCGAGGCCTACGAGGGCTTCTGGCCGGACATCCATCCGTTCATCAAGTACGGCGTGATGCGCGACGAGAAGTTCGCCGAGCGCATGAAGGACTGCCTGCTCTTCAAGACGACAGAGGGCAAGTTCCTCACCCTCTCCGAATACAAGGAGCGCAACGCCGAGAAGCTGCCGGGCAAGATGGTCTACACCTCCGACGCGGCGCGCCAGGACGCAGCCGTCCGCCTGTTCACCGAGCGCGGCATCGACGTGGCGGTGCTCGACGAGCCGATCGACGTGAACTTCGTCTCCTACATGGAATACAGCGCGGAGGCGGAAAACAAGTTCAGGTTCTGCCGCGTGGATGCGGAGCTGGACAGCCTCACCAGTCAGGACGAGGCGCCGGCGCTGGATAGCGACAAGCTGACCGCCCTGGTGCGCGAGGCCGCCGGCAAGGACGACCTGACCGTCGAGGTCAAGCCGCTGGCCAACGAGAGCATCCCGCTGATGCTCATCGAGGACGAGCAGACCCGCCGCTTCAACGACATGGGCCGCATCTACGGCCGCAGCGAGTTCACCATGCCGGCGAAGTACTCCGTCGTGCTCAACAGCCGCAGCGAAACGATCCGCAGGCTCGCCGAGCGCGAGAAGGACGAGCGCAGCGTGCTGCTCACCCGCCAGCTCTACGACCTGGCCGAGCTCAGCCGCCAGCCGCTGCAGGCCGAGCAGATGACCGAGTTCATCCGCCGCTCGATGCAGATTGTCGACCTGGCCGCCGGGATGTAAGCCGCCGCGTAAGCCCTGAATCGTCATTGGCTCCCTCCATGCTCGACAGGGGAGAAATCACTGTCAGATATGGAGGGAGCCTTGTTATGTCACAAAGACAGGCCGAAAGAATCATAAAGTCCTTGTTCTTACTGAGTGCTTGGGGAAAATTGTCGTCATTCTTCACCATACAGAGAACGTCTGATCGCATCTCTGTACACATTTCCTTCAGGTAAGTCCAGAGCAGAAAATGCTTCCTGCACCTTGTAGACAGTTGTGCTGTGTTCTTCGACAATACCCAGTGGACGAATCATCCCATCTTTAGCATGAATAGGCAGATAATCATATGCGATGAAATGGATGGAAGCTGGTTGCATTGGGAAATGAGGTATCCTCTGTATTCCACCCAGCCGATTCAGCACACGGTCATATACTGGTTTCGGGCAAACAAAGAACAAACCTGATCGGCACAAATCTTCACGTTGTAGAACTTGTCCCTTATAGATCAATTGCGGAATAATTCGTTTTGACACATTTTCCCAGTTCAATCCAACGCTATCCGCCACGATATGACGCCCATCAAGCAAGCTCGTGCGTGCTCCACGATAATTCCCCGTGGTATCGATAGTTTGAACTTCAATTGCCGTAAACTCAGCCAATTCACCTTTTCCGTCAAGTCTGGCGAGAACCCAGTCAACAAAATATGCTCCCTGCCCCTGTCGCTGCGGAAGTCGAAGCTCTCCGCCCCAGCCATGGCCAAAAACAGCGATTGCCCCATTTTCAATTCGTGCTTGTTCGACGGCTGCACGCCCAGCATACAAATTCAAATTGCACGAAAAAGCCTTCTCGGAAATCTCCTTTAGCATCTTATAATCTTCTGCGTAAATGCGAATTGGACAGCAAATCACATTGGGTGAATTCTCAGTCTTTTGCCGAACCGCACAGACACCAGAGCTTATCCGATCTCGCGCCAATATCTTCCCGCATTGTTTGCTTGTAAATGGACACATCTGGCGCTTTGCAGCTGATATCGCTGGTTTTGATGTATCTTCTGCACGATAACCAAAGAATTCTGCAATATAGCCCGACATCTTATTTGCCCTCCTGCAAAATGGAATAAATTGCTCTGCCAACTGCTTCAGCAAGTAACGGCGGAACGGCATTGCCTACCTGAGCAAATTGTTGTCCCTGTGTACCGGAGAAAATAAAGTGATCTGGAAATGACTGAATTCGAGCTGCTTCACGAACCGTGAATGATCGATCTTGTTCATAATGAATAAACGCTCCCCAATGCGGGTCACACTTAGTTAGGATTGTTGATGCAAGACCGTTTGCCTCAACCCGTCCGTATCGTTTGGTATGATCTCCCGGTTTTGCGCGCTGCATCCCCTTAGGCAATAATTCAAACGGAATATCTGTCCAGTTTCCACCAGGCTTTATATAGTGCATTCGTTCAATGTTAATTTTCGAAAGCAAGGGAGCTTCATGATTCAGGACACCTATGCTTCCAATCCGTGCATGGCGTTGAAAGTCTGAAAATGGCGGACAGGCGTATTCCTTAATTCGATTGCCTTGTTCACCACATTTCAATGCAGGCAAATCGCCTATCGCGTCTTTGACTGTAACAAAGGCTGCGCTGTTTTCGGGTGATGGTACCTTAACAAGGGATTGCCCGTCGAAAATCGTTGTGAAATTCGGCTTGATGGGGGCGTGGCAAGTCGGCTCAGGAAAAGCGTTCGAAGGAAGATCTTTGCCGCGCAATCCCAATACAAAGGTTCGCCAACGCATTTGCGGTACGCCATAATATGCAGCTCCCAATATTCGTACATCAGCACCATATCCCAATTCAGCAAGGGCATTCATAATTGCATGGAGTGTCGCGCCGTGTTCAAACGACACGAGTCCCGGGACATTTTCAATCAGAATAGCGCGAGGTGCAAACGCATCAACGAAGCGCAAGTATTCCTTGAAAAGGTGATTGCGCTCATCAAGAATACTGCGTATAGGCGCGTTGATCGAAAAACCCTGGCAGGGCGGACCGCCTGCAATCAAGTCAAGCTCACCGCGCTCAATATGGAGTTCCTTGAGAATTTCCTCCGCATTGAGTGTGCGAATATCCGCTGTTCGAACAAGCGTGTCCGTATGATTCATGCTGTATGTCTTGGCATACTCGGGAATGATTTCCGATGCAAACAAGCTATGAAAACCAGCTTCTGAAAGACCTTCTGAAAGACCGCCAGCGCCAGCAAACAAATCAATCATTGTCAGGTTGTTTGCACTCATCTCTTTATCCTCCGTTTGCATGATAATCAACCTCGAAATACAGTATAGCATAAGGATCACCGCTGAACAAGGATGTTTCTCTGATACGCTCAAGGTGCTCCATATGCCCATACCATCTTGAGTAAGCCTCGTGCAGCAAACCGACAGCAGGATCCATATGACAGACTGATTTGTGCACAGAATGGGCATATCGTTCATAACTCGAGGATCCGCGTTCTCCTTCTGCCTAAAGAGAACGCGGATCCTCATCCATTCAGTTCAGCTCCTCCTCCGTCGCAGGCCGCATGGCAATCGTCTGCGTTCCAAACCGGGTCTTGTCCCAGCAGGAGAACGCGCGCAGGGTGTAGCTGTCGTGCAGCTCGTTCTTGCCCAGCGTCTCGGTCTGGCGGTAGTGCACGTCGTCCTGGGAATAGACGCTGCCGCTGCCGGACAGGCCGCTCTTCAGCCGCTGAGCGTACGGCTCCGCCTCGGTGCTCTGCGGGTCGATGAACTCAAACCACAGCCCGCCCTCCAGGGCGTCGAAGGCCTGCTGGTCGGTGACGGTGAAGTCCACCGTGGCGTAAATCTCCTGCGGCTTTACCTCGATGAGCACGCGCTCCACGCGCACGCCGCACTGCGGGTAGTCGACCGGCTCCGTGCTCACATACGCGCCGGCCACCACGCCCTCCGCAGCCGGAGCGATCGTCGCATCCACCGCGGCGATGAGCGTGAGCGGCTGCTCCAGCCGGATGCGGTGCTCATAGTCCGGCAGGCTGTCCGCCGTAGGCGGGAAGGCGTAGGGCGAGAAGTCCGCCATGATCACCATGTCGCGCGTGGGCTGGTCGCGGTCGTACTCCTCCTGCATGAAGATGGTCAGCGTGCCGTCCTCGCTCAGGCGGTAGTCCATCGCACCGCACACGCCGCCGTTCTCCGTGTCCTGTGTCCAGACGTTGACGCAGTATGCCTGCGTATAGCCGCGCTCGGCGAGCACGTCCAGCACGGAGCGCGCGTCGTTTTCGCTCCAGCCGTCCTCCGGCTGCCAGAGGCTTTGCCAGTTGTCGGTCAGCAGCGTGTCCACGCCGGTGAGCAGGGTCTTGTCGTCCAGCGGCGTCACGTCGATGGCCAGGCGCGCCGTGCGCCCGTCGTAATACTGCTCGCGGACGTTGACGCGGAAACGATCGTCCTGCATCTGCAGCACGTCGGTCTGCACATAGCTGGCAGCGTCCTCCGGGATGTAGGTGCCCTGATAACGGCTCACAAAGTCCAGAATGCCCCAGTGGTTGGCCGTGGCCAGCGCCACGACGGTCAGCGTCACGGCGACGAGCGCGAAGGCCGCCGCTGCGGTGATCTTTCTTCTCATATATCCTGCTTCCTTTCCGCGCGCCGCGCGCAGCGTGCGCTGGCGAAGCGCGGGGGAAACCTGCGCCGTCTGGCGGCGCAGCGCGGAGGTCAGCTCTTCCTTTTTCATGCTTCGATTTCCTCCCTGAGCGTCTTCTCCAGCAGCGCCCTTGCCCGGCGCAGCCTGGTCGATACGGAATTGACCGGCAGATGCAGCAGCTGTGCGATCTCCCGGAGCTTCATGTCCTGATCATAGTAGAGCAGGATCACCTCGCGATACTTGCCCGGCAGGGCCAGCACCGCGTCGCGCACGGGCGAAGCATCCTCCGTCTCCGGCGCGGCCAGGTCAAACAGCGCCTCCGCCGGCACGCTGCTCCTTCGCATGCGGAGCCAGCCGCTGCGCAGCATGTCGCGGCAGGTGTTCGCCGCGATGCGCGACAGCCAGGTCTTCTCGCTGCTCTCGCCGCGGAAGCTGTCCTGCCGCCGCCATGCCTTGACGAACGTGTCCTGGAATGCGTCCTCCGCCAGCTGCCTGTCGCCCAGATAGTACAGGCACAGCCGCAGGATGTCGTCGCCGTGGCGGTCGATGAGCTCTTCTATGTTCAAGGCATTGTCCCTTCCTTTTGTTGTGTGGTTGATCCATCAAGCGCGCTCTTTCGTGTTCATCCATACAGACGCGGGAGAGGCGGGTTTTCGTTCGCGGGGGAAAACTTTTTTCAGTTGGCAGGAAAAATATCCCTCAAAGGTGTTGACAGTCCCCCCGGTCTGTGGTAAACTTTATCACGCTAAAGCACTAACACATTAAAGTAATCGAGGGGGACACATCCATGAAGAAGATCTGCATCCTGCTGGCGGCTGCCATGCTGCTGCTCACCTGCTGCTGCGCCCTGGCCGAGGACGACGGCCTGGCCAACATCCTTGCCAAGGGCAAGCTCGTGATGGGCTTCGACGAGGCGTATCCGCCGATGGGCTTTGTGGAGGACGGCGAGTTCGTCGGCTTCGACATCGATCTGGCCAAGGAGGTCACCAAGCGCATGGGCGTGGAGCTGGTGTTCCAGCCGATCTCCTGGGACGCCAAGGAGCTGGAGCTCAGCGGCGGCAACATCGACTGCATCTGGTCGGGCCTGACCATCACGCCCGAGCGCCAGGAGCAGATGACCTTCACCATGCCGTATCTGGCCAATGAGCAGATCATGGTCGTGATGGCGGATTCGGGCATCGCCTCCCTTTCGGACGTTGCGGGCAAGGTGCTGGGAACGCAGGCCGGCTCCGCCTCCGTGGACGTGCTGGACGCTAATCCCGAGCTGAAGGACAGCCTGGCCGAGATCGCGCTGAGCGACGACTTCGTGGCCGCGCTGATGGATCTGAAGCTGGGCGGCATCGACGTGCTGCTGATCGACTCCGTTGTGGGCAACTACTACATCGCCCAGCAGGACGATCCCAGCCAGTTTGTGGTGCTGCCGGAGGTGCTGCAGGCCGAGGAGTACGGCATCGCCGTGCGCAAGGGCGAGCAGAGCCTGGCCGACGCGATCAACGCGCAGCTGATCGCCATCTGTGAGGACGGCACGCTCGACGCCATCCGCGCCGACTGGTTCGCCAACGACGTGACCGTGGTCGCGCAGTATGCCGAGGCGTACAGCAAGTAATGACGGTATAGAGGCATTCACCGGGGCTGTAAAGCATCTTTACAGCCTCCTTCTCTCGCTTTTGCAGGGGGTTTTCCGTGCGGTATCTGAACAATCCCGAGGCGCTTGTCAAGCTCGTGCTATCCATGCAGGGCGGCTTCATGAACACGCTCACCATTTTCTTTTCGACGCTGCTGTTCTCTCTGCCGCTGGGCATGGTCATCGCGCTGCTGCGCATGAACCGGCATAGGCTGGTGAGCGTGCCCGTCTCCGCGTATATCCTGATCATGCGCGGCACGCCGCTGATGCTTCAAATTTTCGCGATCTACTTCGCCGTCCCCATGCTCGTC
Source organism: Candidatus Ventricola sp. (assembly GCA_051886775.1). Taxonomy (GTDB): domain Bacteria; phylum Bacillota; class Clostridia; order Christensenellales; family Aristaeellaceae; genus Ventricola. The sequence goes on from JBJEYK010000352.1 coordinate 12,179, forward strand.
GGGAAGAATCTCGACCGCATGGCCGCGACGATCCTGGCCTTTTCGCTCAACTATGCGGCGTACTTCGCCGAGATCTTCCGCGGCGGCATGATGTCCATCCCCGTCGGCCAGCACGAGGCCAGTCAGGTGCTGGGGCTGACCAGGGCGCAGACCTTCTTCCACATCGTGCTGCCGCAGCTGGTGCGGCGCGTGCTGCTGCCGGTGTCCAACGAGGTCATCACGCTGGTGAAGGACACGTCCCTGGCCAACGTCATCGCGGTGTCGGAGCTGTTCCGCGCCGCGAAGAACGAGGCCAGCCGCACGGCCTCCATCGAGCCGCTGTTCGTGGCGGGCCTGTTCTACCTGCTGATGAACGGCGCGGTGACGCTGGTGTTCAGCTACCTCACCCGCCGCATGGCGGTCTACAAGGATTAAGGAGGCGCGCACATGCTGCAAGCAATGGATATCAGGAAGCGCTTCGGCGGCCTGGATGTGCTGCGGGGCGTATCGGTGCAGGTGTCGCGCGGCGAGGTTGTGGCGATCATCGGGCGCAGCGGCTCCGGCAAGTCCACGCTGCTGCGCTGCCTGACCCACCTGGAGACGATCGACAGCGGCGAAATCCGCATCGGCGGCGAGCCGATGGTGGTCACAGACGCCTCCGGCGCCGCGTGCTATCGCCGGGAGAGCGAGCTGCGCCCCCTGTGCCTGAAGATGGGGCTGGTGTTCCAGGATTACAATCTCTTTCCGCACTACACCGTCCTGCGCAACCTGGTGATGCCGCAGAAGCTGGTGCTGCGCCGCGGCGCGCAGGAGGCGGAGGCCAAGGCGCGCGCACTGCTGGAAAAGGTGGGCCTGGCCGACAAGGCCGACGAGTACCCCTGCAACCTCTCCGGCGGGCAGTGCCAGCGCGTGGCCATCGCCCGGGCGCTGTGCATGGACCCGGAGATTCTCTGCTTCGACGAGCCGACCTCCGCGCTCGACCCGCAGCTGACGCAGGAGGTGCTGGGCGTCATCCGGCAGCTGGCGGCGGAGAAGCGCACGATGATCGTCGTCACCCACGAGATGAACTTCGCCCGCGACGTGGCCGACCGCGTGATCTACATGGAGAACGGCCTGGTCGTGGAGGACGGCCCCGCCGCCGAGGTGCTCGGCGAGCACCGCAGCGAGGCCATTCGCGCGTTCGCCGGAGATGGGAACTACTGATGCGATTTCGCCTGCTAAAGAGTGCTTTAGCGGCGGTACAGGCGCGAAGCGAAGAAGGGGTCTGGGGATGA
>JBJEYK010000353.1:0-2719 GCA_051886775.1 Candidatus Ventricola sp.
ATGTGGCGCACACCTGCAACCTCAACTGCGCCTACTGCTTCGCCAGCCAGGGCAAATACCACGGCGAGCGCGCGCTGATGAGCTTTGAGGTGGGCAAGCGCGCGCTCGATTTTCTGATCGAGCACTCCGGCACGCGCCGCAACCTCGAGGTCGACTTCTTCGGCGGGGAGCCGCTGATGAACTGGGATGTAGTCAAGCAGCTGGTCGCCTACGCCCGCTCCGTCGAAAAGGAGAAGGGCAAGAACTTCCGCTTCACCCTCACCACCAACGGCATGCTCATCGACGACGACGTGATCGACTTCGCCAACCGGGAGATGAGCAACGTCGTGCTCAGCCTGGACGGACGCAAGGAGATTCACGACCGCCTGCGCGTGGACTACGCCGGCAACGGCAGCTACGACCGCATCGTGCCCAAATTCCAGCGCCTGGTGGAAAGCCGCGGCGGCAAAAGCTACTACATGCGCGGCACCTTCACACACGCCAACCCGGATTTCACAAAGGACGTGCTGCACATGGCCGACCTGGGCTTCACCGAGCTGAGCATGGAGCCGGTCGTCTGCGCCGAGGGCGATCCCGCTGCGCTCACCCCGGAGGACATCGAAACCGTCAAGCAGCAGTATGAGCTGCTGGCCTGCGAGATGCTCCGCCGCGAGCGCGAGGGCCGCCCCATCACCTTCTATCACTACATGATCGACCTGACCGGCGGGCCGTGCATCTACAAGCGCATCTCCGGCTGCGGCTCCGGCACGGAGTACATGGCCGTCACCCCCTGGGGCGACCTGTATCCCTGCCACCAGTTCGTCGGCGAGGAAAGCTACAAGCTCGGCAACATCTGGGACGGCGTGACCAACACCGCCCTGCGCGAGGAATTCCGCGCCTGCAACGCCTACGCCCGCCCCGAGTGCCGGGACTGCTGGGCCAAGCTATACTGCTCCGGCGGCTGCGCGGCCAACGCCTACCACGCCACCGGCTCCATCCGCGGCGTGTATGCGCCGGGCTGCGAGCTGTTCCGCAAGCGTATCGAGTGCGCGATCATGATCAAGGTGGCCGAGGCCGCCGATCAGGAAAACGCCCGATGAACACGCCGATTGCCGACTTCGTGCGCCGCTACGCCGGGACGGATACCGCCCGGCTGCACATGCCCGGCCACAAGGGGCGCGGGCCGCTGGGCTGCGAGCGCTGGGACATCACGGAAATCGCCGGGGCGGACGCGCTGTACGAGGCGGACGGCATCATCGCCCAGAGCGAAGCAAACGCCACGGCGCTGTTCGGCTCACAGCGCACGCTGTATTCCACCGAAGGCTCCAGCCAGTGCATCCGCGCGATGCTGCACCTGTGTCTCACCTGCCGCGCGCCGGGCGCGGCGCCCGTGGTCGTCGCCGCGCGCAACGTGCACAAGGCGTTCGTCTTCGCCGCAGCGCTGCTGGGGTTTGAGATCGTCTGGCTCTGGCCGGAGCGCATGACCTCGCTGTGCTCCTGCGAGGTCACGCCCGACGCGCTGGCGCGGACGCTGGGCGCGATGGACGCCCCGCCCGCCGCCGTGTACATCACCAGCCCGGACTATCTGGGCCAGCAGGCGGATATTCCCGCGCTGGCGGACGTCTGCCACTGCTTTGGCACCGTGCTGGCGGTGGACAATGCGCACGGCGCGTATACGCGCTTCCTCTCCCCCTCGCAGCACCCGCTCGACCTGGGCGCGGACATCTGCTGCGACTCCGCCCACAAGACGCTTCCCGTGCTCACCGGCGGCGCGTATCTGCACATCGCCCGGCGCGCACCGCAGCGCTTTGCCCGGCAGGCCAGGCAAGCCATGGCGCTGTTTGGCTCCACCAGCCCGTCGTACCTGACGCTGACCTCGCTGGACCTGTGCAACGCCGCGCTGGCGGACGGCTACGCCGCGCGCCTGCGGGAGACCGTCCATCAGGCCGACGCCCTGCGCGCGCAGCTGGCCGGAAACGGCTGGCGCGTGCTGCCCTCCGACCCGCTGAAGCTGACCCTCGACGCGGCATGCGCGGGCCTGCGCGGCCAGGCGCTGGCCGATCGCCTGCGCGCGGGCGGCGTGGAATGCGAGTTCGCCGACCCGGAGACGGTCGTGCTGATGCTCACGCCCGACAACACGCCGGACGAGCTGGCGCGCGTGGCCGCCGCCCTCGGGCGCAATCTCTCGCCCGGGCAGCCCCGGGCCGAGCTGCCCATTCCGCGCGGCAGGCGCGTGTGCTCCGTGCGCGAGGCCGTCTTCGCCCCGCACGAGACCGTCCCCGCCGCACAGGCGCTGGGCCGCGTCTGCGGGGCGCCGACCGTCGCCTGCCCGCCCGCGATCCCCATCGCCGTCTCCGGCGAGGAGATCACACCCCAGGCCGTCGCGCTGCTGCGGCACTACGGCATCGCTGATATCGACGTGCTCGTGTGAATCCCGCATGCGCGCCGCTTCTGTGATTCCCGCATGCGCGCCGCTTCCCCCTTGCCCCGGCTCCCGTTCGGGTGTATAATGGAAAAAAACACGAACAGGGGGAGTATCCCATGAAGGATTCCAACTGCGGCTACTGCATGCGCGGCGAGCTGCTCGACGCCTTCGGTATCGTCATCTGTGAGCTGAGCGTGAGCACGCTGATCCTCTTCAAGGAGCAGAGCCATCCCGGTCGCTGCATCGTGGCCTACAAGGACCACGTCAGCGAGATCGTGAACCTGACCGACGAGGAGCGCAACGCCTTCTTCGCCG
>JBJEYK010000354.1:0-13173 GCA_051886775.1 Candidatus Ventricola sp.
GAACACGAACGAGTGGTATGTCCAGGGGCTGTCCACCTCCATGCCCGAGGATGTGCAGCTGGCGATGCTGCACACCATCCCCGGCCTGCGCCGCGCGCGTGTGCTGCGCCTGGCCTACGCCATCGAGTACGAGTGCATCGATCCCCTCCAGCTGCGCGCGGATCTCTCGCTGCGCAGCCTTGGCGGGCTGTACTTCGCCGGGCAGATCAACGGCACCAGCGGCTATGAGGAGGCCGGCGCGCAGGGCATCCTCGCCGGCATCAACGCCGCGCGCTATGTGCAGGGAAAGGAGCGCGTGATCCTGGGCCGCGACCAGGCGTACATCGGCGTGCTGGTGGACGACCTCACCACCAAGGGTACGCTCGAGCCGTACCGGATGATGACCAGCCGCTGCGAGTACCGCCTGCTGCTGCGCCAGGACAATGCCGATCTGCGCCTGACGGCGCTCGGCCACAGCGTCGGCCTGGCCTCGGACGAGCGCCTTGCCCGCGCGCAGGAAAAGCACGCGCAGACAGACGAGGCCATCGCCCGGCTGAAGAAGACCTGGATCGCCAAGACCCCTGCGCGGGACGCCTGGCTCACAGCGCACGGCCAGGCCGAGGCCGCGGGCAGCCTGTGCGCCGCCGACCTGCTGCGCCGCCCGGGCATCGGCTACGCTGACCTGGAGAGCATCGACCCGGGCTTTGTGCCGCTGCCGCCCGGTGTGCAGGAGCAGGTGGACATCTCCCTGCGCTACGAGGGCTACCTGGAGAAGGAGCGCCGCCAGGTCGAGGCCTTCCGCCGCAGCGAGGACGTGCTGCTGCCCCAGGGCTTTGACTACATGACGCTGGACACCCTGCGCATCGAGGCGCGCCAGAAGCTGACCGCCCAGCAGCCCCGCTCCCTGGGCGAGGCCAGCCGCATCTCCGGCGTGTCGCCGGGCGATATCGCCGTTCTGATGGTCTTTCTGGAAAAGCTGCGCCAGCAGCAGCGCGCCAGATCGTGATTCCCGCCGCCTTCGAGCGGCTTTTTTTGTTCTTTTCCCCTTGACATTATACCCCCACGGGGTATATAATACCCGCGTCAATGAACCGGAAGGACGGAGATCGCCATGAACGACGATATGCAAAACGCTCTGCGCGCGGCATCGGCGGACGCCGCGCAGCCGACAGGCAGCAGGGAATGCTGCCACAAAACCAAGATGCGCGATGATCAGGAGGTTCGCGACCTGCTCAACCGGCTCAGCCGCATCGAGGGGCAGATCCGCGGCATTCGCGGCATGGTCGAGCGCAGCGCCTACTGCCCCGACATTCTCACGCAGGTTGCCGCGGCCAGCGCCGCGCTGGGCAGCTTTGCCAAGGTGCTGCTTGCCAGCCACATCCGCACCTGCGTGGCGCAGGATATCCGCGAGGGCAGGAACGAGACCATCGACGAGCTGCTCGATACGCTGCAAAGGCTCATGAAATGAGCCGCTTGCGCCTATGCTAATCCATTGGAGGGAGATTTTATGGAGCAATACGACGTCACCGGCATGAGCTGCGCAGCCTGCAGCACCCGGGTGGAAAAGGCCGTCTTGGCTGTGCCGGGGGTAACGGGCTGCTCGGTCAGCCTGCTCACCCACACCATGGGCGTGGAGGGCACCGCCTCCAGCGCAGCCATCATCGCCGCTGTGGAGCAGGCAGGCTACGGCGCGTCTGTCAAGGGGGCTAAAGCCAGCACACCCACGGCGGACGAGGACGCCCTGGCCGACCGCGAGACCCCCGTGCTGCGCCGCAGGCTGATCGCGTCGCTCGGCTTCCTGGCCGTGCTGATGTACATGTCGATGGGCCACATGATGTGGGGGTGGCCTCTGCCCTCCTTCATGGCGGATAACCATGTCGCCATGGGCCTTGCCCAGCTGCTGCTTGCCGCCGTCATCATGGTGATCAATCAGAGGTTCTTCACAAGCGGCTTCCGCGCCCTTTTGCACCGTGCGCCGAACATGGACACGCTCGTGGCGCTCGGCTCCGGCGCGTCGTTTGTGTACAGCACCTGCGTGCTCTTTGCGATGACCGCCGCGCAGGTGCGCGGCGACGAGGCCGCCGTGATGCGCTGCATGCACGAATTCTACTTCGAATCCGCCGCGATGATCCTGGCGCTGATCACCGTGGGCAAGATGCTGGAGGCCCGCTCCAAGGGCAAGACGACCGACGCCCTGCGCAGCCTGATGAAGCTTGCGCCGAAGACCGCCGTGCTCCTGCGGGACGGCGGAGAGGTCACGGTGCCCATCGATCAGGTGCGCCGGGGCGACGTGTTCGTCGTGCGCCCCGGGGAGCACATCCCGGTGGACGGCACGGTGCTCGAGGGTACGAGCGCGGTGGACGAGTCCGCGCTGACTGGCGAGAGCATCCCGGTGGACAAGGCCGCGGGCGACGCAGTATCCGCCGCAACGGTCAACCAGTCCGGCTTCCTGCGCTGCGAGGCCACGCGCGTGGGCGAGGATACGACGCTCTCGCAGATCATCAAAATGGTCTCCGACGCCGCGGCGACCAAGGCCCCCATCGCCAAGGTGGCCGACCGCGTGTCCGGCGTATTCGTGCCGGCGGTGATCGTGCTCGCCGCGGTCACGATTGCCGTGTGGCTGCTGGCCGGGCGGGATGTCGGCTTCGCGCTGGCGCGGGGCATCTCCGTGCTGGTGATCAGCTGCCCCTGCGCGCTGGGGCTGGCCACGCCAGTGGCGATCATGGTGGGCAACGGCGTCGGCGCCAGGAACGGCATCCTCTTTAAAACCGCCGTTTCCCTGGAGCAGACCGGCAAGACCGAGATCGTCGCCCTGGACAAGACCGGCACGATCACGGCAGGTCAGCCTGCCGTCACCGACCTGCTCCCCTGCCCCGGCGTCACCGGGGAGGCGCTGCTTGGAGCGGCCTGCTCCCTGGAGCAGCGCAGCGAGCACCCGCTTGCCCGCGCCGTTCTGCGCCGTGCCGGAGAGGACGGCATCGCGCCGGAGCCGGTCGAGGACTTCACCGCCCTGCCGGGCAACGGCCTGCGCGCCGCACAGCACGGCCAGACGCTTGCCGGCGGAAGCCTGGCCTTCATCCGGACGGTCGCCGATGTGCCGGACGCCGCGGTTCGCCAGGCGGAGCAGCTCGCCGGGGATGGCAAAACGCCGCTGCTGTTTGCCCGAGGCCGGGCGCTGCTGGGCATCATCGCCGTCGCCGACCCCATCAAGGCCGACAGCCCCGACGCCGTGCGCGCCTTGAAGGCCATGGGCGTGCGCGTGGTCATGCTCACAGGCGACAACGAGCGTACCGCCCGTGCCATCGCGCGGCAAGCCGGTGTGGACGAGGTGATCGCGGGCGTGCTGCCCGAGGGCAAGGAGGCCGTCATCCGTTCGCTGAAGCAGCAGGGTCAGGTGGCCATGGTGGGCGACGGCATCAACGACGCGCCCGCCCTCACCCGCGCGGACACCGGCATCGCCATCGGCGCGGGCACGGACATTGCCATCGACGCGGCGGACGTGGTGCTGATGCACAGCCGCCTGTCGGACGTGCCGGCGGCCATTCGCCTGAGCCGCGCGACGCTGCGCAACATCCACGAAAACCTGTTCTGGGCGTTCTTCTACAACGTGATCGGCATCCCGCTGGCGGCGGGCGTGTGGATTCCGCTGTTCGGCCTGACGCTCAGCCCGATGTTTGGCGCGGCGGCGATGAGCCTGTCCAGCTTCTGCGTGGTCACCAACGCCCTGAGACTGAATCTTTTCAAGCTGCATGACGCAGGAAAAGATAGACCCATTCATCCCAAACGACACAAGGAGGCAAAGCCCATGACCAGGACAATGAAAATTGAAGGCATGATGTGCGGGCACTGCGAGGCCCGCGTGAAGAAGACGCTGGAGGCGCTGGACGGCGTGACCGAGGCCGCCGTCAGCCACGAAAACGGCACCGCCGTCGTGACGCTTGCCGCACCGGTGGACGACGCCGTGCTGCGCCAGGCCGTCGAGGCGCAGGACTACAAGGTGCTGGGCATCGAGTAAGCCCGCACTAAAGGCCGCTTCCGACCATCACGCCGGAAGCGGCCTTTTCACATGCGATTATACCATCTTTTCCTGCTTCACCTTTTTGTCGATCACATGGCGGGAGGCCATCTCGCGCCGGATATCCTCCAGGCTGATGCCCATCTCGAGCATCAGCACCATGACGTGGTACATCAGGTCGCCGATCTCGTAGATCGTATTCGCGCGGTCGTGATCCTTGGCGGCAATGATGACCTCGGTCGTCTCCTCGCCCACCTTCTTGAGGATCTTGTCCAGCCCCTTCTGGAACAGATAGGTCGTGTAGGAGCCTTCCTTCGGGCTTTCCCTGCGGCCCCTGAGCATGTCCATCAGGTCTTCATACCGGAAGGCCGGCGGCTCGTCGCCCTCGTAGACCGGATTGCTGAAGCAGGAGTCCGTGCCCAGGTGGCAGGCGGGGCCGTCCTTGCGCACCTCGACCAGCAGCGCGTCGCGGTCGCAGTCCGCCGTGATGGAGACGATGTGCTGATAGTTGCCGCTCGTCTCACCCTTGAGCCAGAGCGCCTGGCGGGAGCGCGAGAAGAAGCACGTGCGCCCCTTCTCCATCGAGATACGCAGGCTCTCTGCGTTCATGTAGGCCAGCGTCAGCACGCGCCGGGTTTCGGTGTCCACGACGATGGCGGGGATCAGCCCGCGCTCGTCGAATTTCAGGGTTGCGATCTCGTCCATGTTCATGGCTGCACACTCCGTACATTCACGCCCGCCTGCGCGAGCGTTTTTTTCAGCTCCGCGATGGAGACCTCGCCAAAGTGGAAAATCGACGCGGCCAGCCCGGCATCCACGCCGGGAACGCTTGCAAACAGCGTGACAAAGTCCCCGATACTGCCTGCGCCGCCGGAGGCGATCACCGGCACGCCGGCAAACGCGCAGACGTCGGAAAGCATCTCCAGATCAAAGCCGCGCTTCACGCCGTCCGTGTCGATGGAATTGAGCACGATCTCCCCCGCGCCGCTGTCGATGCCGCGCCGGATCCATTCCAGCGCGTCCATGCCGGTGTCCTCGCGCCCGCCCCTGGCAAAGACGTGATAGCCCCCGCCGACGCGCTTGGCATCCACCGACAGCACCACGCACTGGCTGCCGTAGCGCCTGGCGGCGCGCTCGATCAGGGCTGGATCGGCAATCGCGCCGGAATTGACGCTGACCTTGTCCGCGCCGCAGGTGAGCACGCGCTCAAAGTCCGCCAGCGTGCGGATGCCGCCGCCCACCGTCAGCGGGATGAAGATCGTCGAGGCGACCTCGCGCAGGATATCGGTGAACAGCGCACGCCCCTCGGCGGAGGCGGTGATGTCGTAGAACACCAGCTCGTCCGCGCCGCTCTCGGAGTAATACCTTGCCAGCGACACGGGGCTGGACACATCGCGCAGCCCCAGGAAATTGACCCCCTTGACCACGCGCCCGTCCCGCACGTCCAGGCAGGGAATGATGCGTTTGGCGATCATCCGGCCACCTCCAACGCTGCTTTCAGGTCAATCGCGCCCGTGTAGTATGCCTTACCGATGATCGCACCGTAGACGCCCGCCTCGCGCAGCGCCGCGATGTCCTCCATCGAGCTGACGCCGCCGGAGGCGATGATCCGCGCGCGGCTGCTTTTGGTCAGATCGCGATACAGCGGCACGTTCGTCCCGCGCATCGCGCCGTCGCATCTGATGTCGGTGCAGATCACCGTGGCAACGCCCGCCGCGTCCAGCTGGCGCATGAACGCGTCGCAGGTGAGTTCGCTTCTCTGCGTCCAGCCGTTGATGGCGACCATGCCATCCCGCAGGTCGACGCTCACGGCGATGCGCTCACCATACCTGGCCGTCATCTCCGCCAGAAACGCCGGATCGGTGACGGCTGCCGTGCCCAGAATCACGCGGGCCGCCCCGGCGTCCAGATAGCGCCGGACGGTCTCCTCGCTGCGGATGCCCCCGCCGACCTCAGCCTCCAGCCCCGTTTCAGCGACAATGCGCTCGATCACGCCGAGGTTGGGCGTCTCGCCGCTGCGCGCGCCCTCCAGATCGACCAGGTGGATGTGCCGCGCGCCGCAGGCGGCAAAGTCCTGCGCCACGGCGACGGGCTGATCGCTGTACACGGTCATCCGCGCGTAATCCCCGTGCACGAGGCGCACGGCCTGGCCGCCGAACAGATCGATTGCCGGAAACAGCTCCATCGTCATCCCTCCATTTCGCAGAACGCGCGCAGCAGCCGCAGCCCCGCCGCGCCGCTCTTCTCCGGGTGGAACTGGCAGCCCATCACGTTGCCCCGGGCGACGGCAGCCGTCAGCTCGACGCCGTATTCCGTGGTGGCCAGCGTGTCCGCCGTGCAGCGGTCGGCAAAGAAGCTGTGCACAAAGTACATGTACTCCCCCTGCTGCACGTCGCGCAGCAGCGGATGCGCGGGCCGGGTGATGCGCAGCGCGTTCCAGCCGATGTGCGGCACCTTCAGCCCCGAGGGCAAGCGCGGCGCCATGTCCACCACCTCGCCGGGGATCAGCCCAAGGCCTTCGTGCTCGCCAAATTCATAGCTGCGCTCAAAGAGCAGCTGCATGCCCAGGCAGATGCCCAGGATGCACTTGCCGCGCGCGGCCTCCCGGCGGATGACCTCGTCCAGCCCCGTCTGCGCCAGGCGCGCCCTCGCGTCGCCGAACGCGCCCACGCCGGGCAGGATCAGCCTGTCCGCCGCGGCAAGCACCTGCGCGTCGCCGCTGACCGTCGCCTGTGCGCCGACCATGCCCAGAGAGCTTTTCAGCGAAAAGAGATTGCCCACGCCATAGTCGATGATCGCAATCATGCGCGTCCTCCTCTGCTCACAGCACGCCCTTGGTGGACGGGATCTCGTCGCCCAAGCGCGCGTCGACCGAGACGGCCTCGCCAAGCGCCCGGCCAAACGCCTTGAACATCGCCTCCGCGATGTGGTGGCTGTTCGCGCCATCCAATTGGCGCAGGTGCAGCGTCATGCCGGCGCTGCGCGAGACGGCGGTGAAGAACTCCTCCACCAGCTCGGTGTCGAACGTGCCAATCTTCTGCGAGGGGAACGCCGCCTGCATGCGCAGGCACGCGCGCCCCGAGAGGTCGACCGCGCACAGCGCCAACGCCTCGTCCATCGGCAGCAGCATGCTGCCGTAGCGGCGGATGCCGCGCTTCTCGCCCAGCGCCTGTGAAATCGCCTCGCCCAGCGCGATGCCCACGTCCTCGACGCTGTGGTGATCGTCCACCTGCGTGTCGCCCCGGCAGGCGACTGTCAGATCGAACCGGCCATGCCGGGCAAAGAGCGTGAGCATGTGGTCCAGAAAGCCCACGCCCGTCTGCACGCTGGCCCTGCCGGCGCCGTCCAGCGACAGCGAGAGACGGATATCCGTCTCCGCCGTTTTCCTTGTGATCTGCGCGCCTCGCATTGGATTCACTCCCCCTGTCGGATGTCGTCGATGGCCGCCATCAGCGCTTCCATCTGCGCCTGCGTGCCGATGGTGATGCGCAGGTAATCCCCGATTCTCGGCGCGTCCCAGTGGCGCACGAGGATGCCGCGCGCAGCCAGCTTTTCCTGCAGCGCGCCCGCGTCCATGAAGGCGCAGCGGGCAAACACAAAGTTGCCCAGCGAATCCGCCACGGTGAAGCCGCGCGCGCGCAGCGCCTGCGTCGTGTACGCCCGCGCGCGGACGATGCGCGCGCAGTTGTCGCGGTAATACGCGTCCTCCCGGCAGGACGCGACGCCCGCCGCCTGCGCCATGCGGCTGACGCTGTACAGGTTCACGGCGTTGCGCACCGTCTCCAGCTCGGCAATCAGCGCCGGACAGCCGATGCCAAAGCCCAGCCGTGCGCCCGCCAGCGAGCGCGACTTGGAGAACGTCCGCGTGATCAGCAGATTCGGGCAGGCGTCCATCAGCGGCAGGCAGGTATCCGCGCCGAAGTCGACATACGCCTCATCGAGGATGAGCACGCTGCGCGGATTGCTGCGGGCGATGCGCTCCACCTGTGCGGGCGGCAGCGCCAGCCCCGTCGGCGCGTTCGGATTGGCCAGCACGATCGTCTCGTTCAGGCCGATGTAGTCCTCCGGGTTCACGGAGAAATCCGCCCGAAGCGGGATGCGGTGCAGCGGGATGCCGTGCGCCGCTGCGAACAGGTCGTAATAGCCATACGTCACATCGGGCAGCGCGATGGGATGCGTCCCATCCGCGAAGGCCAGGAACGCCCAGTAGAGCACCTCGTCCGAGCCGTTGCCCGCCAGGACGTTCTCCGGCTGCACGCCCAGCACCCGCGCAAACGCGCGGCGCAGCGCCGTACAGTCCGGATCGTTGTAGAACTGAAGCCGGTCGATCTCCCCTGCCACGGCCTGCGCGACGCCGGGCGACGGCGGATAGGGCGACTCGTTCGTGTTGAGCCGGACGACCTCCGCGTCCTCCTCATGCGTGCCGGGGACGTAGCGCGGCAGCGCGCGATGGCGCGCCATCAGATAGCCCATCTCACGCCTCCCAGCCGCCGGTGCGGATCAGCGCGGCGCGCGCGTGCGCCTCCAGCCCCTCCGCCCGCGCGAAGACAGCGATGTCCTGCGCCACCTCCGCCAGCGCCTGCGGCGTGTAGAAGGTGTACTGGGTCTTTTTGATGAAGTCGTCCACGCTCAGCGGGCTGGAGAAGCGCGCCGTGCCGGAGGTGGGCAGCGTGTGATTCGGCCCGGCGAGGTAGTCGCCCAGCGACTCCGGGCAGTGCCTGCCCAGGAACACCGAGCCTGCGTTGCGCACCCGCGGCAGCCACTGCTCCGGCTCGGCGACGCACAGCTCCAGATGCTCAGGCGCCAGCTCGTTGGCGGCCTCCATGGCGGCGGGCAGATCGTCTGTGACGAGGATGCGGCCAAAGCGCTCAATCGATTTGCGCGCAATCGCCTCGCGCGGCAGGCACGCCAGCTGGCGCTCCACCTCGTCGCTGACCGCTTCAGCCAGCGCCCGGCTGTCCGTGACGAGGACGGCGCTGGCCAGCGCGTCGTGCTCGGCCTGGCTGAGCAGATCCGCCGCGGCATAGCGCGGGTCGCACGTTTCGTCCGCCACAACCAGGATTTCGCTGGGGCCGGCGATCATGTCGATGCTCACCCGGCCAAAGACCTGGCGCTTGGCCTCCGCCACATAGGCGTTGCCCGGGCCGACGATCTTGTCCACGCGCGGGATGGTCTTCGTGCCGTAGGCCAGGGCGGCAATCGCCTGCGCGCCGCCCGCCTTGAACACGCGGCTCACGCCGGCCAGCCTCGCGGCAGCCAGAATCGGCGCGGCAATCGTCCCCGATTTCGACGGCGGCGAAACCATCACGATCTGGCTGCACCCGGCAATCTGGGCGGGAATGGCGTTCATGAACACGGTGGACGGGTAGCTCGCCGTGCCGCCCGGAATATACAGGCCGACGCGCTCGATGGGCGTGATCTTCTGCCCCATGTAGGTGCCGTCCGCCCGGCGCAGGCAGAAGCCCTCGCGCTTCTGCGCGCTGTGGAAGGCGCGGATGTTCGCCGCCGCGCGCTCCATGGCTGCGCGCAGCGCCGGATCGAGCTGCGCAAGCGCCGCGTCCATCTCTGCTGGCGTCACCTCCAGCGCGTCGGGCGCCGCGCCGTCGAATCTTCGCGCCAGGTCGAAAAGCGCCTGGTCGCCGTCCCTTCGCACCTGCGCGATGATCTGTGCCACGGCGGCGCTCACGTCGGCAGCGTCCTCCGGGCGCATGAGCAGCCTGTCGCCGCGCTTGTAGATTTCAATCCTCATGGCTGCGATACAACCTCCTTGACCCGGCTGACCAGCGGGCGGATGTCCTCGCCCTTGAATTTGCAGCTGGCCTTGTTGGCAATCAGGCGCGCGCTGATGGGCACGATCTCGTCCAGCACGGCCAAATCGTTTTCCTTGAGCGTCTTGCCCGTCTCCACGATATCGACGATGACGTCCGACAGATGCAGGATCGGCGCCAGCTCGATGGAGCCGTTGAGATGGATCAGGTCGATCTCCCGGCTGCGGGCATTGTAGTACCCGCGCGCGATATGGGGGAACTTCGTGGCCACACGCAGCGTGTGCGCGTGATCGTCCTCAAAATCCTTCGGCCCGGCCACGCACATGCGGCATTTGCCCATGCCCAGGTCGAGCAGCTCGTAAACGTCGGGGCGGTACTCCAGCAGGATGTCCTTCCCGGCGACGCCCAGATCCGTCGCCCCGCGCTCGACGTAGACCGCCACGTCCGACGGCTTCACCCAGAAGTAGCGCACGCCGGCCTCCTCGTTTTCGAAGGTCAGGCGGCGGTTGTCCTCCATAAGGGCGGGACAGGGATAGCCGGCCCTGGCCAGCACGGCGTAGACCTTCTCGCCCAGCCTGCCCTTGGGCAGCGCAATATTGAGCATGGCTTATTTCCTCCCCCCGCCAAGGTCGATGATCTGCGACGCGCGCACGCCGCCCGCGCGCCGCTGCGCCCGAACGCTGCGCCCCTGCGCCGTCTGCGCGCCGACGGCGCCGATCACGGTCAGCGGGTCAGTCGCATCGTCGTAGAGAATCAGCACGTCCACGTCATGCGGCTCCCGCGTGTACAGGAAGCGCTCGAGCTGGTCGAGATAGACGGCAAAGCCGATGGCCTGACTGCTGCGCCCCATGCGGCTCAGCAGCGGATCATACCGCCCGCCGGAGAGCACGCTGCCCGCGATCCCATCCACAAAGCCGGTGAAGATCAGGCCGTTGTAGTAGCTCATGTCGTTGACGACGGAGAAGTCCAGATTCACGCGGTCAATTCCCTGCGAGCGCATCATCCGCGACACAGCGCCAAGGCTCTCCAGCGCCGGGGCGCAGGCCTCGGGCAGGCCCAGCCGCGTCAGCGCGTCCAGCGTCTCCTCCAGCGGGCCGCTGACGGTGATGAGCGCCTCCAGCAGCGCCGCCGTGCGCGGCGACAGCGCCAGCGCCCCGCACCGCGCGCGAAGCTCGTGCAGATTCTTGCTGCTGATGAGCGCAAGCAGCTGCGCGCGCGCCTCGTCGCCGATGGCCTCCCCGGCGAGGATGCCGGAGACGATGCCCATGTCCGACACGTCCAGTGCATAGCGCGGGCTGATGATCTGAAGGCTTTTGGCAGCCAGCGTCAGCACCTCGCCCATCGCGTAGGCGTCGATCTCGCCGATGCACTCCACACCGGCCTGCATGATCTCCTTGAAGCCGACCGCGCCGCGCGGCACGCGGTAGACGTGCTCGGCATAGCTGACCTTGAGGGGCGTGTCCCCGTCCCTGGTATTCTTGACGATGGAGAGCGTCACGTCCGGCTTGAGCGCCATCAGCTTGCCGTCCGTGTCGCTGAAGGTGAGGATCTGTTCGCCCGTCAGAAACCGCCGGTTGCGGGCATACAGGTCGTATTCCTCGAATTGATTGACCTTGTAGGGCCGATAGCCGTGCTGCGCGTACAGCGTGCGCAGCGCCAGCGCCGTCTGCTCATCCGCGTACAGGATGCTCATCGCCTTGTCCCTCCCCGAGTCTGTCCAGAATCATCCGATAGCCGCCCGCGCCGTAGTCCAGGCATCGCTTGACGCGCCCAACCGTGGCCGAGCTGACGCCCGTGGCCTCGGACACCCGCTGATACGAGCCGCCCTGCGCCAGCATCCGGGCGACCTCCAGCCGCTGGCCGAAATCGCGAACCTCCTTGTTCGTGCAAAGATCCTCAAAGTACCGATAGCACTCGTCCACGCTGGTGAGCGCGAGAATGGATCGGAAGAGCGCGTCCGTCTGCTCGTCCCGCCGCAGGGCCATGCAATCACCTCGTCGTTTTAGCGTGGTATTATATTAACGCTTTACCTCGCTAAAGTCAAGAGGGAAAAATGAAAAGGCGCGCGAAATTGCGTCCCCTTCATTCTCCCTGCTCAAATTCCCGCTGACGCGCCATGAAAAAGTCGTACGTCGCGCGGACATTTTTCAGCTCCGTCCAGCGGCGCACGTCGACGGGATCGCTGTCCAGATCGTAGATCTTCGCCCCGTGCATCGAAAGCAGAAACGGCGAATGCGTGCTGATGACGAACTGGCAGCCCATGAACCGGGCGCTGTCGGTGAGGAACTGCGCAAGCTCCAGCTGCCGCTCGGGCGAGAGGCTGTTCTCCGGCTCGTCCAGCAGGTAGAGCCGATCCTCGGTGATGCGGTTTGTGAAGTACCGGAAGGCGTTCTCGCCGTTGGAAAACGTGCGCACGTTCATGCCCAGCTCCTCGCGCACATAGCGCGACTGCGTGCGGCTGCGGGCGCGCACCGTCCTCCTCAGCTGGTCATAGTCCTCCATCGAGCGCAGCTGGACATGGGCGCGCTTGGCGTCCAGGTACTCGTCGAACATCTCCTCACGCCTGCGGTCGATGCCCTCGTTCAGCTCGCGCACGGCAAGCATGTGGTCGAACACGTCGTCGCTGGTGATGATGCAGCTGCCCTCGGGGATGTCCCTTCGCGTCTGCATGCCGCACAGCGAAACATAGTCGCCAAAAAAGCTGCTGGAATTGAACGGCGCCTCGCGCTGCAGGCGCGCCCGCTCGGCGATGACGTGCAGCGCGGTGGATTTGCCCGTGCCGTTGCCGCCGTAGAGGATGGTCACCGGCTCGAAATCGATGCGCCCAAAGCGCCTTCGCGAGAGGATCTTGAACGGGTAGTACGAGGTGTAGCACTTGCGCTTGACGCCCAGCAGATAGTCAAACTCCCGGTCGTCGTCCGGGAAGGTAAACGTCTCCAGATAGAGCACGACGGCATCCTCTTTCTCATCGGTTTGCTCAGGTCGGGCATACTGAGCAGGGCGTGATCAACGGGCCGCAAAGCGGCGCACGTCCTCGCCCACGAAGGGAATCACCTTCATCCGGCTGGGATCGGTCAGCCGCGCGCCGATGCGGTCGTCGTATTTTTCATAGAGCAGCTCGCTGTCCAGATTGGTGGTGACAACGATGGCGCGGCCGGCATTCCTGCGCTCGTTCACGACGTGATAGATCGCGCTGACGGTCACGCCGCGCAGCATCGGCTCGCTGCCCAGGTCGTCGATGCACAGCAGATCGCAGCAGAGCATGTCCTGCACCTGCTGCACGCCGTCTTCGCCGAACTGGAAGCGGCGCATCGCCTCGATGAGCTTGTAGGCGGAGACGACCACCACGCTGAAGCCCCGGTCGAGCACGCGCTGGGCGACGCAGTTCATCAGGAACGTCTTGCCCAGGCC
>JBJEYK010000355.1:0-2680 GCA_051886775.1 Candidatus Ventricola sp.
GGGGTTTTCCAGCGCCTTGACGGCGATGGAGCGCGTGGACATCGAAAGCACGACGGACGCGGCGGGCGCGTGGATCGTGAGCAGCGTGACGCACGACCTTGTGCGGGAGACGAGCACGCTGCGCATGGTGCGCTGCCTTCGCACCATCCGGATTTTCAGATAAAGGGGGAAGAAGGATGGACTACGGCGCGAGCATCGAGAGGGGAACTGTGCTGTGCGAGGAGGACGGCGGATGGCGCGTGCAGTCGCTGACGCGGCCCGGGATCACCACGCCGCCGCTTGGCGTGCTCTGCGGCAGCGTTGCGGCGGGGGAGCTGGTGGCGTTCTTTCTCTTTGACGATGGAGACGGTATGATCCTTGGGACAATCGGATGACGGAGGGGACACGATGAGCTACGCAACGCATGGATTCAAAAACGGCCAGAAGCTGTTCGCCGGGCAGCTCAATGAGATGGACGCGCAGATCGAAAGCAACGATCGTGCGATCGAGGCCATGGGAGAGCAGATCGACAGACAAGAGCTGGAGCTGGAGAGGAAGGCGGATGCTCAGGCGGTCGAAGCCGCGCTTGAGGCCAAGGCTGACATGAAAGCGGTCAATGCAGCGATGGAGGAGAAGGCAGACGCAGAGTCTGTCAATGACGCGCTGGCGGGAAAGGCAGATGCAGATGAGGTAAACGCTGCATTAGAGAAGAAAGCGGATGCGAACGAGGTCAACAAGGCGCTCGAAGAAAAGGCAAGCAAAAAGGAATTGGAGGACGCCATTCAGGACGTGAATAGCGCCGTATCCTACCAGAAGGCGCAGGCGCTTGATCAGGTGCAGCAGGAGCAGGCCAGGGCGAATATCGGGGCGTCGAGCAAGGAGGAGCTTTATCGCGTAAAGTCTGATCTGGCCGATGATATGAAACGCATCGACTGGAAAACGGGCGTCAAGAAGTACATCGTGCGCTGGGACAAGGTCACGGCCCAGTGCACCCGCATGGGCGACGCTGCTGGCATCACAACGGACATCACGCACTTTGCACACCGCGGAAGCGTCGATGCAGACTATGCTAACCCCTTCGACGAGCTGTACCCGTGGAGCCACCGCAAGCTGTGCAAGGTGGACCGCGACGCCTACAAAGCCATCTTTGAGGCGGGCGGCGACATCATGGGCGCCGTGACCATGTGGGAGGATGAGCCAGGCTTTGCACTGGGCAGCGCTGTGCCTGGCATGGACATGGTCTACACGCCGACCTTCTGGCGCACCTGCTGGGAGGATGAAAGCTATGTATATGCCGCCGTTGCGGATGGCGAGGTGCCCGGCTGGGAGAAGCGGCCAGCCACCATCGGCGCGCGCTATCACGCCAGCGCGGACGCGGACGGGAACCTGACCAGCCAGGCCGGCGACATCGCAAAGCGCTTCACGGCCTTCAGCACGCTGCACAGCAATGCCAAGGCGCAAAAAATGACGCTTGACGACATCTTCACCTGGTGCGACGACACCATCCTGATGGTGGTGGAGTTTGCCACCATGAACACGCAGAACGCCGTAGGCCAGGGCGTTTGCAGCCTTTACCGCGAAGACGAAACGGGGCACCCGCTCCTCGATGCGTCGGGCTCCAACACCGTCATCCTGCCGACTGCATACAAGAGCTACTGTATTCCCGGCGCGGTGCTGGACATCGGCACAAGCAAGAGCGGCGGAAACGTGGCCAGCCGCATGGTCGAATCGGTGGAGGATTACAGCGACACGGCCTATTGTGTCGTTACCTTTTCCGGCGATCCCGTGGACATCCTGACCACGCATTATTGCGCCATCCACGGCATGAGCAACACGGCCGACGCGGAGATCGGCAGCAAATCGGGCTATATCGGCACGAATGGCAGGTGCATCGCCTACTACCGCGGCCGCATCGCGCACGGCAATTACTGGCGCTATGTGCTGGGCGCATACCGCCAGACCGGGACCGGCCACATATACGTGGCTGGCAGCCGCGCAGACGCCAACGCTGCGGACGCGCTCGACACCAGCAAGCACACGGACACCGGGTGCGCGCTGCCGCAGGGCACAGACGGAGCAAGCACGGAAGTCTACCTCGGCGCGCTGCACATCCTGACGGAGCACCCACTCGCCCCCTTCGGGGCGGCAACGGGCGGAAACAGCAGCAACCCCATCGGAGACTATTTGTGGGTGCCAGAATTGACCACGGGCAACACCATCCTGATGGCCGGCGCGCGCGCGAACGGCGGCGCGGTCGTCGGTCGTTTCTCCGGCGGCTGGTGGAACTCCGCCGGGAACTCGTTGTGGTCCTACGCGGTGCTGCTCTTCTTAATTTCCCCGGAGGGGGATTAAAAGGGGGCGCGCACGCCCCCTTTTCGTAACTCCATAACCAGGCTATGGCGCGCAATACCGCTCCCCCTGATGGCCGGCGCGAACGCGAACAACGGCGCGAACGTCGGTCGTTTCTACGGCAACTGGAGGAACTCCGCCGGGAACTCGAGGTGGAACTACGCGGTGCTGCACTTCTTTCCATCTGTGCCAGAAAGAAGGCGCTGGTCGGCGCTCAGGCACAGGGCGCGCCATAGCCTTGCCCCATGGCAGAAATACGACCGAACGGGACGCGGCCTAGTAGGGCGCGCCAATGGCGCGAGGGTCGAACGGCCGCACAGGTGAAAGAAGATTGTCCCAGGGGAAAAACAAA
>JBJEYK010000356.1:0-2651 GCA_051886775.1 Candidatus Ventricola sp.
ATGGCGCGCATCCGCGCGGTGCTGCGCAGGCTCCCCGCGCAGACCGGCAGCGAGACGCTGGTCATCGGCAGCCTGGCCATCCATCTGCCGTCGCTGAGCGTGTCGCTGGACGGCCACAAGCTCAATCTCACCCGCAAGGAGACGGAGCTGCTCTACACCCTGGCCGCGTCGCCCGGGCGCGTCTTCACGCGGGACAACCTGCTCACGCTGGTGTGGGGCTACGATCATGTGGGCAACTACCGCGCCGTGGATTCGCACATCAAGCGCCTGCGCCAGAAGCTGGACGTGTACCCGCACGACTTCTTCAGCATCGCCACCGTCTGGGGCACGGGCTACAAGTTTGAGAGGCATCTCCCGTGAGCGGCAAGCGCAGGCTGCGCCTGTCCATCGCCTCGCGGCTGATGCTGCTCTTCGCGCTGCTGCTGGTGCTGTTTGTGTGCGCGGTAGGCATTGTCTACAACGCCCTGATGCGCCGGCAGACCATCCGCCATTACAGCGACAGCATGCAGCGCAACGCCTACGCCATCGCGCAGAACCTCTCGGAGATCATCGCGCCCTCCAGCTATGAATCGCTGGACGAGACGCGCTTCATCGTCAGTGAGGAGACGCTCGGCCCGTACCTGGCCTTCATCGAGCAGCTGACCAACTGCGACGTGTACCTGGTGGACACCCGGCACAACGTCACCGGCTACTTCAGCGGCGTGGTGCAGACGCTGCAAAACCCGCTGCTGCCCGGCTATCTGGAGCAGAGCATCGCCCTGGGCTTCATGGGCAAGACGCCCTTTTTGCAGGCGCGCATCGGCGACGATCTGCACCTGACGACCTGTATGCCGGTCATGAACGCGCAGAGCCGCGTGCTTGGCGTGGTGCTGCTGGAGTCCACGCTGCGCGAGCAGGGCTACGCCCAGGTGCCCAGCACGATGATCCTGCTGATGAGCTTTGTGATCTCCTTCCTGCTGGCTGTGCTGCTGGCGCTGTTCTTCTCGCGCATGTTCACCCGGCCCATCTCCGCACTGCAAAAGGTCGCCAAGGCGCTGGCCGGCGGCGACTATCAGGCGCGCACGCAGGTCACCCAGCAGGACGAAATCGGCTCGCTCGCCCGCTCGATGGACATTCTCGCCCAACGCCTGGAGGAGGCCCGTGCGCACGACGAACAGCTGCGCGCCCGCCAGCAGGTGTTCTTCTCCAATATCTCCCACGAGCTGCGCACGCCGGTGACGGTCATCCGCGGCTCGCTGGAGGCGCTGCACGACGGCGTCATCCGCGGCGAGGACAACGTCCGCGCCTGCTATGCACAGATGCTCTCGGAGTGCCGCTGGCTCCAGCGGCTGATCCGGGATCTGCTGGAGCTGTCGCGCCTGCAGAACCTCGATTTCTCGCTGAATCTCTCCACCGTCAGCCTCAGCGAGCTGCTGGGCGACGTGGCCATGAGCGCCAGCGCGCTGTGCGAGCAGAAGGGCATTGCGCTCGTCTGCGAGGAGCCGACCGTCAGCCCGTCCATCGAGGGGGACTACTCACGCCTGCGCCAGATGCTCATGGCCGTGGTGGACAATTCCGTGAAGTTCACCCCGCCGGGCAAGCGCGTCCGCCTGCACCTGCAGGCCTCCCCCTGCGCGATCATCATCGCGGACGAGGGTATCGGCATCGCCCCGGCAGAGATCGAGCACATCTTCGACCGCTTCCATCACACGCACGACGTCTCCCGCGAGAGCACGGGCCTGGGCCTGGCCATCGTCAAGGAGATTGCCAACCGACACCACATCGCCATCGACGTAGCCAGCCGCGAGGGCGAGGGCACCGTGTTCACCTTCACCTTCCCCGCATAGCACATCGGCGCGCCGTGCCCCGGACACCCGGGACGGCGCGCCGCAATTTGTGGGATGCTCAGGCCTCCGGCTCCATCGCGGGGATGCCGCGATGCTCCACCGGGGTGGAGAAGACGATCTGCGTGCGCGTGCGCCCGAAGCGGTGCAGCTGGTTGATGAACTGATCCAGCTCCTGCGTGGTATGGAAGCAGACCTTGATGAGCATCGCGTAGTCGCCCGTCACACAGTCGCACTCGATCACGTTGGGGCACGCCTGAATATACGGGTAGAACTCCGGCTTCTGAACCGGCTCCACCTCCAGGTTGATGTACGCCTTGATCTGGTAGCCCATCGCCGCGCTGGAGAGCTGCGCCTGATAGCCTGTGATCAGCCCGGCCGCCTCCAGGCGCTCGATCCTGGCGCTGACCGCCGGGGAGGAGAGAAACACCTGCTCAGCGATCAGCTTGAGCGGCGTGCGGGCGTTGCTTTGCAGAATGGTCAGAATTTTCCTGTCGATATTGTCCATGTCATCGATCTCTTTCCATGTGGTTTCATTTTATAAAGAGGATACCACGTTTTCACGCTTTTGACAAGGGTGCGTTGCAAAGAAACGAAAGGCGCGCCGCGCACTTCTGCCGGGTCTGACGCCTGCGGGACAAAATTGTGCAAAAAAGGTGTTGACAAGGTGCGCCCGCTTTGCTATAATACTCCTTGTTCCGAGAGGACAAGCACCCATAGCTCAGCTGGATAGAGCGTTTGACTACGAATCAAAAGGCCACAGGTTCGAATCCTGTTGGGTGCACCACAAACCGTTGACGTGCTTCGCGCCGTTGGCGGTTTTTCTTT
>JBJEYK010000357.1:0-12890 GCA_051886775.1 Candidatus Ventricola sp.
GCTGCCGGAGCCTGCGGGGCTGCCGGAGCCTGCGGGGCTGCCGGAGCCTGCGGGGCTGCCGGGGCCTGCGGAGCCACCGGAGCCTGCGGCCTGACCGGGGCCTGCGGGGCTGCCGGGGCCTGCGGGGCCACCGGAGCCTGCGGCCTGACCGGGGCCTGCGGGGCTGCCGGAGCCTGCGGGGCAGTCGGGCGCGCATACGGGCTGACGCGCGTCTGCGTGTCCTGCTTCATATACGCAGGCACCTGGCCGGGCGCGGTGCGGCGTGGCGCGGCAGCGGCCTCGGCGCGCTGGCGGCGCTGCATCTCGAACTGCTCCTGGCGCAGCTCATCCTCCTCGTCCTCCTCGTCGTCGTCCTCCTCTTCCTCGCTCCTGCGGCGGTAGACATACACGCCGTAGGCGCCTCCGGCCACCAGCACCAGCAGGCCGCCGATGACGAAGGGCAGGATGCCCATGCCGCCGTCCTCCTGGACAGGCTCCGCCGTGGGCAGCGGGATGACGGTCGGCTCAGGCGTTGCGCCGGTGTCATAGGTGACGCCGTAGCGGGCGTAGGAGCCGTCTGTCGCCGTGAACTCGACGATGTACTCGCCCGGCTTGGGCAGGGCGACCTCCATCTCATAGCGGCCATCCTTGTCGGCGACCGTCTGGCCGACGGTGCGCCTGACCGTCTGCATGCCTTCGGCGATGGCGGCGGGGATCAGGCTGAGCGCCTGCGGCGTCGCGGTGGGCAGCGCCTCCACGGTCATCTCCACCGTCGCGGTGACGGTGCTGAACGCAGCAGCCTTGCCGTACACACGGAACGTGCCGTTCTCCGTCACAGCCGGGACGTTGCTCACCGTCAGGCTGCCGCTGCTGCCAATCAGCGCGGCGGGCTGGGCCGGAGGCTCCGGCGTCGGCGTGGCGTTCGGGTCGGGCGTGGCGGTGGCGTAGCCCGGCATGCCGTCGATGACGTTGTTGGTCCAGCTGCCGTCCACCGGGATCAGGTCGGCCAGCTGCGAGCCGCCGATGATGACGCTGACGTTGTTGTCCTTGTTCGGGGTGGTCGTCGCGCCGGGCTTCGGCGTGGCGGCGTTCTCCTTCTGCTCGAGCAGATACGCCTGCAGCTCAGCGATGGTCAGCATCTGCGCCATGTCGCTGCGGACATAGCCGTCCATGCCGTTGTAGTTCACCTGATACCAGGTGTATGTGCCGTCATACTCCGTGCCGGTCACCAGCAGCAGCGTGTTCAGCGGGATCCGGCCCAGCGACGTGCCCGACGCGCTCGGCGTGCGGCGCAGGTTCACGGAGTCCTTGATCAGCTTGGCATAAGCGCTGGTGGATTCCGGGCCGACCGGCTCCGGCGAGGCTGCCGGCATCGGGGTCGGAGTGGCCTGCGCGGCCTCCAGTGCGGCAAGGTAATCCTCCGTCTCCTGCTGGCCCATGATGCGCACCAGGTCGGCGCGGATGTATCCCCACTGTCCGCTGTACTGCACCAGATACCAGGTCATGCCGTCCTCGGCGATCTGGCTCTGGAAGATGTAGACCACATCCTCCGCGTTCAGGATGTTTTGCAGATACGCGTTGGCGTTCGGGTTGCCGCGCAGCGGCGTGGTGTCGTTGATCACGCGCGCGTAGACCTCCAGACGCTGCGGCTCCGGCGTGGCCGTCGGCTGGGCAGTCGGGGTGGCGGTCGGCTCGGCAGTCGGTTCGATCGTCGGGGTGGCGGTCGGCTCGGCGGTCGGCTGCTCCGTCGGCTCAGCGGTCAGCTCGGCAGTCGGCTCAGCGGTCGGCTCGGCAGTCGGCTCGGCGGTCGGCTGCTCCGTCGGCTCAGCGGTCGGCTGCTCGGTCGGCTCGGCGGTCGGCTCCTCCGTCGGCTCAGCGGTCGGCTCCTCCGTTGGCTGTTCGCTCGGCTCGGGCGCGACCTCCGGGTCGTCGAGCGTGGCGCGATAGGCTTCTTCCTCGCGGACGCCCATCAGCTCCACGAACTCGGCCTTCATGTAGCCCTCGCCCTTGTCCGTGCGCACATGGCACCACTCGCCGTCCTTCTCCATCACCCACAGGATGGTGCCCTTCTCCATGCGATAGTACAGGTCCGCGTTCGTGCTGGGGGACTTGCGCAGCGCCACCTGCTTGCCGGTGTTGCGGCCATAGTGGTAGACGCCGCCGTCGGTCAGCTCCTGCGGGGTGTCCGGCTGCTCCGGCTCCTGCGGCTGCTCCGGCTCCTGCGGCTGCTCGCCGCCCTGCGTGCCGTCGCCCTGCGTGCCGTCGCCCTCGCCGTCGGCGCTCTCCGGCGGCACGACAACCGGCGGGATCACGCTCTCCGGCTCGCGGATATTCGCCTCGGCCTCCTCGCGCGTCACCTGCACGACCTTGGCCGCCTCGATGTAGCCCGTCTCATCGGTGGACAGATTGCGCGCCAGATACCACAGCTGGCCCGCGTCGTCCAGCGCGGCCTCCGTCAGCTCCAGCGGGGAAGGCTCGCGGATCATCGGGATCGCGCCGTCCTGCGGCAGCTCGCCCGCGGGCGCGGTGCGCAGCACGATGATTGCGCCGTTCTCCTGCTCCAGCGTCATGACATAGGCCGGGAACTCGGTGATCGTGGGAACGCCCGCATCGCCGCTCTGGCCGTCCGGCTCATCCGCCGCCTCGTCCGCGCCATCGGTGATCTGGCCCGCCGGCTGGCCCTGGCCGTCGTCCGTGCCGGTCATCAGGCCGTCGTCCGGCTCGCCCTGCTGCGCGCCGCTTTGGTCGGCCAGCAGCCGGGCCATGCGCTCCTGCGCGTCAGCCTGGGAAATCTCCGTGAGCAGGTAGTCGCGCATGTAGCCCTGCGCGCCGTCCTGCACAACCGTCACCGGATACCACTTGCCGTTCTGCTCCGGCTCGCCGATGAGGACGAGCACATCATTGGGATACTCGCCGACCACCTTGCCGTCCGGCTGGCTGCGCAGATTGTTGCTGGTGCCCTTCGTGTTGCTGGTCACGGCATAGTGCACGTCCGGCTGGGCGTCGCCCTGCTGCGCCTCGCCCTGCTGGGCAGCCTCCGCTGCCTGGCGTGCGGCCTCCTCGGCCGCCTGGCGCTCCGCCTCCTGGCGTGCAGCCTCCTCAGCCGCCTGGCGCTCCGCTTCCTGGCGCGCAGCCTCCTCGGCCTGCTGGCGTGCGGCCTCCTGGCGCGCGGCCTCCTCGGCCTGCTGGCGTTCCGCCTCCTGGCGCGCGGCCTCCTCCGCCGCCTGGCGTTCCGCCTCCTGGCGCGCGGCCTCCTCCGCCTGCTGGCGCTCCGCCGCCTGCTGCGCCGCGGCCTGCTGGCGCGCGGCCTCCTCAGCCGCCTGGCGCTCCGCCTCGGCCTTGCGCTCCGCCTCCAGGCGCGCGGCCTCCTCCGTTGCCTGGCGCTCCGCCTCCAGGCGCGCGGCCTCCTCGGCCTGCTGGCGCGCAGCCTCCTGACGCGCGGCCTCCTCGGCCTGCTGCGCGGCAGCCTGCGCCGCGGCGACGATCTCCGCGTCGATGCGCACGGTCGCCTCGTCAGCCGTCTTCTCGTCCACCTCGTTCACGGCATCCTCACGGATCACGCCGTTCATGCCGGTGCGGTAATCCTCCACCTGCCACCAGGTGTTGCCCTCGTCATCCAGCGCCCAGCCGGTCACGGCCAGCAGATCCGCAGGGCCGACCAGCGCCAGCGCGCTTTGGGGATCGTCGTCCGGCGCGCTCAGCAGCGCGATGTCCGCCCAGGCCGGCACGACGTACTGCGGCTGCGCGGCCTCGAAGCCGCCCTCATCGCCATTGTCATCCGCATCGCCGGCCATGTCGTCGCCCGCCGGGTCGGCGTCGGGATTGTCCTCCACATAGCCAGGCTCGCCGTCGTCCCAGCCGTCGTCCCAGCCGTCATCCCAGCCGTCATCCCAGCCGTCATCCTGGCCGTCGCCCCAGCCGTCGTCCCAGCCGTCATCGGCATACGGATCCTCGCCGGTATAGCCGTAGGCGTCCAGGATGTCGTTGATTGCACCCTGATCCTGCGGCAGCGGCTGGGATACAAGCAGCAGCAGCACGCTGTCGGCGTCCGGATTCTCCTCGTCGTAGAGCATCACCATGCCCTCGCCCTCCGCGCCGGCCTCGCTGCCCTCCAGCGGCAGGCGCAGCAGCGCGCTGCCCGTCTCGTCCAGAACCACCAGCGTGCCCATGTCCAGCACGGCGGCCTGCTCCTCGGTGACGGCGCTCATGTCCAGCCAATAGACCGTCTCGCCCGTGAAGGCGGTGACCAGCTGCACGCTGAGCGCCTGCTGCGAGCCGTCCTCCAGGACAAGCTCGATCTGCGCCGTCGTCGCCTGCGCAGCCAGCGCGCACGGCGAGGCCAGCGCCAGCGCCGCGCCCAGCAGGCAGGCCAGCAGCCGACGGGAGATTTTTTTCATATCGTTTATCCTCCTTTTTCGGGTAAACCAAGGACGCCCGGGGCCCCGCACGCGAAGCGCTTTCCCCTGCGCCCTGCAATCCCTTCGATGTGGTTCCATTGTAAAGCGCGCCGCTTCTCCTGTCAACTCTGCGTGCGGGATTGCCAGCATTTCGCTTGCGTTTTCATGTATAAGACGAGCGGCAGGCAGGGATTCATCCCGCGGGGAACGAATTATTCCTTTATCATTTTGGCCCCGTGCCGCGCCCTGCCGCATGCCCGGGCAATGCGAAGGAGAGACGAATAACCATGGACGATCAGAACCTGCGGGAGATTCCCTTTAAACGTGAAACGCTGTATGACGGCGCGATTCTGCGCCTGGAGAAGTGGCAGGTCACCTGCCCGGGCGGCAGGACGGCCCCGCGCGAAATCGTCGTGCACAAGGGTGCGGCGGCCATCGTGCCTGTCTTTGAGGACGGCACCACGCTGCTGGTGCGCCAGCACCGCGTCTGTGTCGACCGCGTGACGCTGGAGATCCCCGCCGGCAAGCTCGACAGCGTCCATGAGGATCCGCTGGATTGCGCCATGCGCGAGCTTGCCGAGGAGACCGGCCTTCGCGCCGGGCGGATGACGCTGCTCACCTCGCTGCTCACCACGCCGGGCTTCTGCACGGAGAAAATTGCCATCTACCTGGCCCAGGGGCTGACCCAGGGGGAAACGCATCCGGATGAGGACGAGTTCCTCGGCCTTGTGCGCATGCCGCTTGCCGAGGCGGTCGACCTCGTCATGCGCGGCGAGATCCGCGACGGCAAGACCGTCTGCGGTCTGCTGATGGCTTCAGCCGCCCTGAGCGGCCGCCGCGCGTGACGGCGCGGACGCTGCTGGCAGGGTGGCGTATCCAGGCGGACGCCCTGCCCGAGCACATGGCCGCCGGGGACGCGGCGCCCGCCTTCAGCCTGCCGGGCGAGCAGGAGCTGCTGGCCTATGCCGACCTGCTGGACGCACAGGACGCGCCCGCGCAGCGTGCTGCGCCCGCCAGCGCGCCCTTTGCGCTGCCCGCGCTGCTGCCGGAGGACGTGCCCGGCGCCGTCACGCTTTCGCGGGAGATCGACTTCGGCGCGCTGCGCGGCGACCACGCCGTGCTCGAGCTGGATCGCCTGCTCGGCAGGGGCGAGGTGCGCCTGGGAGACGAGGTGATCGCCGTCTTCCCCGGCGACGCGCAGGAAAGCGCGCCCGCCGCCGCGCCCTGCCAGCTGGCCGTCGACCTGAGCGGCGCACTGCGCCGGGGGCGTCGGGAAACGCTGTCCCTGTGCTTTGGCGAGGAACGGCCTGCCGGGGTGCCCGGCCCCGTCCTGCTGCGCGTGACGCAGTACGCGCGCTTTGCCCAGGTGTCGGTGCTCCCCGACGCCGCGCAGCGGACGATGACCGTGCGTGTGCGCATCGCGGCGGGCGACGAGGGAACGTACGTCCTGCGCGCGCAGCCCGCCCCGGCTGTGGCGCAGGAGGCCGCGCTGCCCGCCCGGGAGATCGCGCTTCCTCCCGGCAGGCCCGGGGAGCTGACCCTTGCCGTGCCCGGCGAGCGGTTCACGCCGGGCGTGCCCTATGCCGCGCCCGTGCTCAAGCTACAGCTGCTGCGCCGCGTAGCGCGCCCGGGCGCCCGCCTGTCTGGCGGCGGAAGCCTCCCGCAGAGCGTGCTGTGCGACAGCGTGACGCTGATGTGCGGCTATCCCAGCGCGTCCGCGCCCGCCTGGGTTCCGCTGACCGCCGCGCAGTGCGCCGGGGACGCACAGGCGCTGGCGGAGCGGCTTGGCGCGCTGCACCTGTGCGCCGTGAGCGCGCCGCTGCCCGCGCAGGACGACTTCTACCGCAGCATGACCCGCACGGGCGTGAGCGTACGCCTGGCCGCGCCGGCCAAGCATCCGCTGCGCGAGCGCCTTTCGCGCCACGCCTGCGTGTGCTTTTCAGACGCGCCCGACCTGCCCGTCAGCGACGATCCGGCGCAGAGCGCATGGCGGCTGTGCGGCATGGTCGGCTCCACGCGCGCCGCGGAGCTTGCGCCTGCCGAGCTGCTGGCGGAGGCCGCCGGCCGGAGCGTCGATCCGGATGAGCCGGGCGCGGCGGCGGTGCTCTCGTGGCTGCGCGCGGTGGAGGTTCGCCTGCGCGCCGAGGCTGCGCGCCAGGGCCGCTTTGTCGGCGCGCTGTGCGCCCCCGGCCTGTGGGCGGAGCCGGATATCGCCGACGCGCTCTCCACGGCCATGCGCCCCACACACCTGTCCGCCCTGCCGCTGCTGGGCGCGTGGTGGACGTGTACGCGCTTTTCCGCCTCGCTCGTCGCCTTCGTGTCCAATGACGCGCAGGGTGAGCCGCTGGAGGCGCAGGCCATTCTGGAGGACGAGCATGGGCATGTGCTTGCCCGCGTGGAGGCAGCCTGTCCGCCTCGCGGCGGCTACGTCGGCCTGATCGAGGCGCGGCTGCCGGACGCGCCCTGCGTGCTGGAGCTGACCTGCCGGCTGCTGCGCGATGGCGAGGTGGTGGAGCACAGCACGCTGCCGGTCTACGTCGGCGAGCGCGGGCCGCTGGAGGCGGCGTTCTGAGGATTGCCGCCAGGTCAGCGGCGGGGCATGGACAGCCCCGCCCTTTTGCGATACAATCAGCAGAAGCATGGGCTTGAAGGAGGCGCAGGACGATGGAATCCAGGACGGAGAACGAGGGCCTTTCCCTGCTGCGCAGGGGACGCAAGGGGCTGATGGCTGCGGTGTTCAGCCGCATGGGCATCGTCCTGCTGCTGTTCCTGCTGCAGCTCTTCGTGATCTTCGCCGCGTTCCGCTGGTTCGCGGGCTTTCTGCCGCACCTGTTCACGCTGGCGGTGCTGGTGGACGCAGTGATGGTGCCGGTGCTGCTGTGCAGCCGCCTCGACCCGACAGCCAAGATCACCTGGCTGATGGTGATTCTTATCATGCCGGTCTTCGGCGCGCTGCTGTATGTGTACACGCGCAGCGACCTGGGACACCGCACGCTCAAGGCGCTGCACGCCCAGCTGACTGCGAAGAATCACGACCGCCTTGCGCAGGACGAGGCCGCCATGCAGCGCCTGCGCGCGCAGAACCCGGACGCCGCCGCGCTGGCGCGCTACATGCGCAGAAGTGGCTGCTTCCCCGTGTACGAGCACACCGCCGTCACCTATTTCCCGCTGGGCGAGGACAAGTGGCAGGCGATGCTGCGCGAGCTGGAGACGGCGGAGCGCTTCATCTTCCTGGAATACTTCATCGTGGACGAGGGCCTGATGTGGGGCAAGGTGCTGGAGATTCTCGCCCGCAAGGCGAAGCAGGGCGTGGACGTGCGCATGCTCTACGACGGCATGTGCGAGTTTTCCACCCTGCCGCACGACTATCCGGAGCGCCTGCGCGCGCTGGGCATCCGGTGCCACGCCTTCGCGCCGCTGACACCCTTCCTCTCCACGCACTACAACTACCGCGATCACCGCAAGATCCTGGTCATCGACGGGCGCGTCGCCTTCAACGGCGGCGTCAACCTGGCCGACGAGTACATCAACCACATCGTCCGCTTCGGCCACTGGAAGGACACCGCCGTCATGCTGAGGGGCGACGCCGTGCGCAGCTTCACGCTGATGTTTTTGCAGATGTGGAACCTGTACGACCGCGACACGGCCTACGAGCCGTTCCTGAGCGCGGACGCGGGCGTGCCGGACGACGCGCAGGGCTTTGTCATCCCCTACGGCGACTGCCCGCTGGACGACGACAAGCTGGGCGAGCGCGTGTATCTGCAAATCCTGAACAGCGCCAAACGCTATGTGCACATCATGACGCCCTATCTCATCCTGGACAGCGAGATGGAGAACGCCCTGTGCTACGCCGCCGAGCGCGGCGTGGACGTGCGCATCATCCTGCCCGGCATCCCGGACAAGCAGATTCCCTACGCGCTGGCCAAGACGTACTACCCCCAGCTGCTGGAGGCCGGCGTGCAGCTGTACGAATACACGCCGGGCTTTGTCCACGCCAAGGTGTTCGTCTGCGACGATGAGACCGCCGTCGTGGGCACGATCAACCTGGACTACCGCAGCCTGTATCACCACTTTGAGTGCGCCACCTATCTGTACCGGGCCGCGTGCATCGGCGATATTGAGCGGGACTTCCTGCGCACGCAGGACAAGTGCGCCCGCGTGACGCCGCAGCGCCTGAGGCAGGAGCCGCTGCTGCGCCGCCTGATCGGCCCGGCGGCCAAGGTCATCGCGCCACTGTTGTAGGAGCGATGCAAGTCCCCTGTCGCCGCACCCCTGTGAGTGCCGCGCGCTTTGCCAGGGTATGACCCGGACGCTCTGCGTCCGGGCTTTTGTTTACTCCTGCTAAACCCGCGCTTTCAGCGCATCAAACTTCCTGTTGACAGCGGCGGTCGCATATCATATAATCAACCTGATTTGTCCGCCATTTTGGCGAGTTGACACAATGGGATGGGATCATCATGCAGGACATACTGCTTTCCGTAAAGCACATCAGCAAGAATTTCGGCGAGGGCGACGTGCTGAGCGACCTCTCGCTGGACGTGCGCCGCGGGGAATTCGTTACGCTGCTGGGCGCGTCCGGCTGCGGCAAGACGACCACGCTGCGCATCATCTCCGGCCTGGAAACGCCCGACTCCGGCACGGTGCTCCTGGACGGGCAGGACATCACCGCCCTGCCCCCGGAGAAGCGCCCGGTGAACACGGTGTTCCAGAGCTATGCGCTCTTCCCGCACATGAACGTGGAAAAGAATGTCGCCTACGGCCTGCGCGTGCGCGGGGCGGACAAGGCGACCATCCGCGCGCGCGTTGATGAAATGCTGGAGCTGGTGCAGATGCGCGACTACGCCCGGCGCATGCCGGCGCAGCTCTCCGGCGGCCAGCGCCAGCGCATCGCCATCGCCAGGGCGCTCGCGCCGCAGCCGCGCCTGCTGCTGCTGGACGAGCCGCTGGGCGCGCTGGACCTGCAGCTGCGCCGCCAGATGCAGCTGGAGCTCAAGCGCCTGCAAAAGAAGCTGGGCATCACCTTCATCTACATCACGCACGATCAGGAGGAGGCCATCAACATGTCCGACCGCATCGCCGTCATGCGCGCGGGTACCTTCGAGCAGATCGGCACGCCGGAGGAGATTTACGACCGGCCGCACACGCGCTACGTCGCCCAGTTCATCGGGCGCAGCACGCTGCTCACGGGCCGCGTGGAGGCGCTGGGCGACGGCGTAGCCGTGCTCGCGGGCGAAAACGGGCGCTTCAGCGTCGATGCGGAGGGCGCGCGCCTGGCTGTGGGCGAGACATGCGAGCTGTGCGTGCGCACCGAGCGCATGCGCGCGTCGCTCACCCCGGTGGAGGGCTTCGACCTGCCCGCCGCCGTGCGCGAGGCGCGCTATGCCGGCGGCAGCGTGCTCACCTACGTCACCCTGGCGGACGGCACGGAGGTCGTTGCCTCCGGCACGGAGCGCATGGCCGACGCGCCCGAGCCGGGCACGACGGTCTATCTGCACTGGAACCCGGCGCAGGCCGCGGTCATTGGGGGTGCGTCGTATGGCGCATAAGCCGCCGCTTGCGGAGCGAAGGCGCGACGCGCTTTTCGTGCTGCCGATGGCGCTGATTGCGGTGCTGCTGGTGGCGCTGCCGCTGATCTATGTGCTGGGCACGTCGCTTGCGCCGGCCGGCGCGGCCCCCGGCTCGGCCTTCACGCTGGACAACTACCGCCGCCTGCTGCGCGCGGACTATCTGCTGGTCTTTGTAGGCAGCCTGAAGCTCGCGTTTTATACCACGGTGATCTCCTTTGCCGTGGGCTATCCGTTCGCCTACTGCATGGCGCGCGCCTCGCGCCGGTGGAAGGGGCTGCTGATGATGCTGGTGATCATCCCCTTCTGGACGAGCATGCTGGTGCGCATCTTCGGCTGGAAGATCCTTTTGCAGGCCAACGGGCCGATCAACGCCGTGCTGCGCGGCCTGGGGCTGATCGACAAGAACATCAAGTTCCTCGGCTCCTACGGCTCCGTGCTGCTGGCGATGGTCTACTGCCTGATCCCGTTCATGATCCTGCCGTGCCACAGCGCGGTGGACAAGATGGACTTCACCCTCGTGGAGGCCGCGCGCGACCTCGGCTCCCCGCCCTGGCGCGCCTTTCTGGGCATCACGCTGCCGATGACGCTGCCGGGCATCCTGGCAGGCTGCGTGCTGGTGTTCGTGCCCAGCGTAGGCATCTTCTATCTGTCGGACATCATGGGCGGCGGCCTGGTGCTGGTGGGCAACCTCATCCGCGACCAGCTGCTCAAGGTGCGCGACTGGAATACCGGCTCCGCGATGAGCATGGTGCTCATCGTGATCACGGCGGGCATCTACCTGCTCTACCGCAAGGCCGGCGGCGACAATCTGGGGGTGTTCTGATGCGCAAAAAAAAGAGAAAGCTCTTCTCCCCCATCTACCTCACGCTCGTGCTGATCGTGCTGTATCTGCCGATCCTGATGGTGGTCATCTACTCGTTCAACGCCGGGCGCACCATCGGCGCGTGGCAGGGCTTCACCACCGGCTGGTACACGCGCCTGTTCGGCAACGCGCTGATGGCCGACGCGCTGAAAAACTCGCTGATCCTGGCGGCGCTCTCCAGCGGGATTGCCGGCGCGGTCGGCACGCTGGGGGCCATCGGGCTGTCGCGCGGGCGGCTTGCCGGCGGCAGCGCCATCGAATCGCTGGCGACGCTGCCGATGATGATCCCCGAGCTGGTGCTGGGCATGGCGTATCTGGCGCTGTTCACGGCGGTGGGCTTCAAGCTGGGCATGGCGGCGCTGGTCGCCACGCACACGGCGTTCTGCGTGCCGTATGTGTTCATCAACGTCAAGGCCCGCCTGGCAGGCATGGACCCGGCCATCGAGGAGGCCGCGCGCGACCTGGGCGCCAGCCCCATGCGCGTGCTGACCGACATCACCCTGCCGCTGATCATGCCCTCCGTCGTCTCCGGGATGATGCTGGCGGTCGCCATGTCGCTGGACGACGTGGTGATCTCCTTCTTCGTCACCAGTGCCGAGACGACCACCCTCCCGCTGAAGATCTACACCGGGCTGCGCTCCGGCGGCACGCCGGAGATCAACGCGCTCTCCACGCTGATGCTGGGCGTGATCTTCATCCTCGTCGCCCTGCGGGAGCTGCTGCGCGCGCGCAGCGAGCCGTCCCTGCCGAAGTGAGCGCATGCCCGCTTCCGGCTTCACATACAAATTTGCCATCAAGGAGGACAACCCACATGAAGAAGCTCTTTGCTCTGCTGCTGGCGCTGACGATGCTCGGCGCCTGCGCCGTCGCCGAAACGACCAACCAGGTGGACGAGCCGGTGCTCAACATCTTCACCTGGGAGGGCTACATCGACTATGAGACGGTCATCAAGCCCTTCGAGGAGGAGACCGGCATCAAGATCAACTACGCCACCTTCGCCAGCAACGAGGAGATGTACGAGAAGCTCTCCGCCGCCAAGGGCGGGGATTACGACATCATCCTGGCCAGCGACTACATGCTCAACACCACCCGCGAGGCGGGGCTGATGCAGAAGTTCGATCCGGCGATCGTCAGCAACTTCGCCAACCTCGACCCGAATTTCACGCATCAGTACTTCGATCCGGACAGCGAGTATGTCGTGCCCTACGTCAGCGGCATTCCGCTGATCGTCTACGATCCCAGCGTCGTGGACATTGAGATCAAGGGCTTTAACGACCTGTGGAACCCCGCGCTCAAGGATTCTCTTGGCCTGATCGACGACGCGCGCGTGACCATCGGCATGGTGCTGCTGTCCATGCAAAAGAGCATGAACACCACCGACGAGGCCGTGCTTGCCGAGGCGAGCGAAAAGCTGGCCGCCCTCAAGGACAACATTCACGTCCTGGAGTATGAAAACCTGCACAACTACCTCGTCTCCGGCGACGTGAGCGTGGCCTACACCTTCACGCCGTTCGTCGCCCTGGCGCTGGACGCCAACCCCGAGCTGAAGGTCGTCTGGCCGGAGGAGGGCCTGGGCTTCGGCATCGACGGCTGCTTCATCCCGGTGAACGCGCCGCACGCGAAGAACGCCAACCTCTTCCTCGAGTTCCTGCTGCGCCCGGAGATCGCCTCCATCTGCGCGCAGTGGCAGTACTACTGCAGCCCGAACGAGGCCGCGCAGGCCGAGCTGCCGGACTGGTACAAGGAGAACCCCGTGTTCAACGGCATCTATGACCGCATCGGCGACGCGGAGTACATCCTGAACCTCTCCACCGAGGAGGAGCAGAAGTTCCAGGACATCTGGACCAGCTTCAAGCTGGGGCTGTAACCGGCAAAAGACCCATCCGGCGGGCGGCAGTCCTCCTCTTTCGCGCATAGCATGGAGGAGAGGGCGGCCGCCCGCCTGCTTTTCTGCGCGCGAAGCGAAGAAGGGGTCTGGGGACTGGTCCCCAGGCTAGGGGTTTGGGGGATGAAATCCCCCAACGTACTCCATCGCGAAGCGATCAGAAGAAAAGCAGTCAGGGAGCGAAGCGTTACCTGACGGTG
>JBJEYK010000358.1:0-2625 GCA_051886775.1 Candidatus Ventricola sp.
CGTTCATGGCGTTCTTGAGCGTCTCGAAGCGGGACTGGCGCGTGAGGATGACGACCTTGTGCATGCTGGCCTGCGTGCCCTCGCCCGTCACCTTCGTCACCGGGATAGCCGTCTCCGGCGTGGCGGCGACGTGCTCCATCGCCTGCGCCTCGCCCGCAGCCGTGCCCAGCACGCTGATCACCGGCGCGAAGTCCGCATACGCGCTGGTCAGGCCGTGCTCCGGCTTGTCCAGGCCCATGAGCTCCTCCGCCGGGGAGACGCGCAGGCCGATGGTCTTCTCGATCAGCTTGAACACAATCGTCATCGTGATCACGACCCACGCGATCACCGCCGCAACGCCCAGCACCTGGATGCCCAGGAAGCCGAAGCCGCCGCCGTAGATGAGGCCGGTCTTCGTCACCTCGTTGCCGGTGTAGTAGGCGAACACGCCGGTGAGGATCGTGCCGGTCGCGCCGCACAGGCCGTGGACGCCCACCGCGCCGACCGGATCGTCCACCTTGACCACCTTGTCGATGAACTCGATGCCGAACACCACCACGAAGGCCGCGATCACGCCGATCGCCGCCGCGCCGGCAGGCGTCACCATGTCGCAGCCCGCGGTGATGGCCACCAGGCCGGCCAGCGAGCCGTTGAGCGTCATGGAGACATCGGGCTTGCCGTAGCGCACCCAGGTGATGCACATCACGGCCACCGTCGCCACCGCCGCAGCGAGGTTGGTCGTCACGAAGACGCGGGCCGCCGTTACATCCGCGCCGCCGGTGAGCGCCACGGTGGAGCAGCCGTTGAAGCCGAACCAGCAGAACCACAGGATGAACACGCCCAGCGCGCCCAGGGTCAGCGAGTGACCGGGAATCGCGCGCGGCTTGCCGTCCTTGCCGTACTTGCCGATGCGCGGGCCAAGCACCGCCGCGCCGACGAACGCCGCCACGCCGCCGACCATGTGTACCGCTGTGGAGCCGGCGAAGTCATGGAAGCCCAGCTGCGAGAGCCAGCCGCCGCCCCAGATCCAGTGGCCGGAGATCGGGTAGATGAACGCGGAAATCACCATCGAGTAGATGCAGTAGGCCGAGAACTTGGTGCGCTCGGCCATCGCTCCGGAGACGATGGTCGCCGCCGTCGCGCAGAAGACCGTCTGGAAGATCATCGTCGCCCAGTCGCCGCCCGCGTCAGTGAACAGATCCAGGCCGCCGATGAGCTTGCCCGTCCCGCCGAACATCAGGCCGAAGCCGATCAGCCAGAAGATCGGCGTGCCCAGGCTGAAGTCCATCAGGTTCTTCATGATGATGTTGCCCGCGTTCTTGGCGCGGGTGAAGCCCGTCTCCACCATCGCAAAGCCGGCCTGCATGAAGAACACCAGCGCAGCGCCCAGCAAAATCCAGCCCGTGTTCAGGGCGGTTTCCAATGCAGTCAGTTCCATCATTCTTCCTCCTCTTGTTTCCCTTCCTCCGGGAGAAGCCGTCCTGCGGGCAGCACCTGCTCAGGCGGATTCCTCCGGAAGCAGCATTATATCGAAAGGACGCGCATGGGTTGAGCTCAATCCATGCACGTCCTTGTGCGATATCCGGTTTGGGATCAGACGTAGTAGAGCAGATCGGCGTAGGTCGGCATCGGCCAGCAGCGCTTGGCGACCTTCATCTCCAGCGCGTCGGCCAGCTTGCGGGCCGCCTCCATCGCCGGGATCACCGCCTCGTGCTCATACATCGCGCGCTCGGCGGTCTCCTGCGGCTCTGCATCCACAGCGGCGCTCAGCGCGGCGGTCTTCTCCGCCAGCGCGGCGGTCAGCTCGGTGATCTCCTTCACCTGCGCGGTCTCCGCCGGGGCGTCCACAGCGATGCTCTTCTTCACGGCGACGCCGTCCGCCAGCTCCTTGGACCAGGTGACCGCTGCCGGGATGATCTGCTTTTGCAGCATGTGCAGGCTGGTCATCGCCTCGATGTGGATCACCTTGGCGTACTCCTCCAGCGAAATCTCCTGGCGGGAGAGCATCTCCGTGCGGGTGTACACGCCGTGGCGGGCGAAAAGGGCCACGTTCTTCTCGTCCGTGTAGTGGGCGACGGCCTCCGGCGTGGAGCGCAGGTTGAGCAGCCCGCGCCTCTCGGCCTCGACCGGCCACTCGGCGCTGTAACCGTTGCCGTTGAACAGGATGCGCTGATGCGCGGCCAGCTCGCGGCGGATGAGCGCGGCCAGCGCGCTGTCAAAGTCCTCCGCGGCCTCCAACTCCTCGCTGAAGCACATCAGCGAATCGGCCACCGCGGTGTTGAGCATGACGTTCGTGCAGGCAATATTAAAGGAAGAGCCGGGCATGCGGAACTCGAACTTGTTGCCGGTGAAGGCGAACGGCGAGGTGCGGTTGCGGTCGGAGTTGTCCTGCGGGATCGTGGGCAGGACGGAGACGCCGATATCCATCAGCTTCTTGCCGCAGCACTTGTAGTCCGCGCCGGAGACCAGCGCGTCGATCACGCCGGCAAGCTCGTCGCCCACATACATGGACACGATGGCGGGCGGCGCCTCGTTGGCGCCCAGGCGATGATCGTTGCCTGCGCTGGCGACGGAAATGCGCAGCAGATCCTGATAGTCGTCCACCGCCTTGATGACCGCCGTCAGGAACAGCAGGAACTGCGCGTT
>JBJEYK010000359.1:0-2622 GCA_051886775.1 Candidatus Ventricola sp.
TGTGGCGCAGCAGCAGCGCGCCGGAGAGGATGGTGCCCAGCGGGTTGGCGATATCGCGGCCTGCGATGTCGGGCGCGGAGCCGTGGATCGGCTCATACAGCCCGCGCGTGCCGTTGCCCAGGCTGGCGGAGGGCATCATGCCCAGGCTGCCGGCGATGGCGGCGCTCTCGTCGGAGAGGATGTCGCCAAAGAGGTTGCCGGTGATCATCACGTCGAACTGGGCCGGCCGCAGGATCAGCTGCATGGCCGCGTTGTCGACGTACATATACGTCACCTCGACCTCGGGGTAATCCTTCGCCAGCCGGGCGACCGTCTCGCGCCAGAGGCGGGAGCACTCCAGCACATTGGCCTTGTCCACGGAGCAGAGCTTCTTTCTGCGCTTCATGGCCATTTCAAAGCCAATGCGCGCCAGGCGCTCGACCTCCATCTCGCTGTACGCCATTTCATCTGTGGCGGCCTTCCTGTCCTCGCTGCGCCAGCGCTTGCCGAAGTAGATGTCGCCCGTCAGCTCGCGCAGGATCATCACGTCGATCGGCTGGGCGACGATGTCCGGCCGCAGCGGGCAGGCGGCGGAGAGCTGCGGGTGGATCGTGCAGGGGCGCAGGTTGGCGAAGACCTGCATGCCCTTGCGCAGCGCCAGCAGACCCTTTTCCGGGCGGCGCTCCGGCGCCACGCCGTCCCACTTCGGGCCGCCGACGCTGCCCATGAGCACGGCGTCGGCAGCGTTGCATTTGGCCAGCGTTTCGTCCGTCAGCGGTACGCCATAGCGGTCGATGGACGCGCCGCCGAGCGCGCACTCCTCAAAGGCAAAGCTGTGGCCGTATTTGCTAGCGACCTTCTGAAGAACCTTGACCGCCTGGGCGACGATCTCCGGGCCAATGTAATCGCCCGGCAGGGTGACGATGTTTGCCTGCATGGGATGAAGCCTCCAATCTGCCTGTTTGCGCTCAGGCGAGCATCTTCTTCTTCACATAGCCCGCGATGCCGCCGCAGGCGATGATCTCCTGGATGAACGGCGGGAACGGCGCGACGGCGAAGCTTTCGCCGGTGGTGATGTCGCGGATGACGCCGTTGTCCAGATCGGCCTGCACCTCGTCGCCCTCGCGGATGGCCGCGGCTGCTGCCGGGCATTCGACAATCGCCAGGCCGATGTCGATGGCGTTGCGGTAGAAGATGCGGGCGAAGCTGTCGGCGATGACCAGCTGCACGCCGCTGGCCTTGATTGCGATGGGCGCGTGCTCGCGGGAGGAGCCGCAGCCGAAGTTGCGCCCGGCGACGACGATCTTGCTTCTCTCCAGGCGGGCGTGGAAGGTCTTGTCCAGATCCTCCATGCAGTGGCTGGCCAGCTCCGCCGGGTCGGCGGTGTTCAGGTAGCGGGCGGGGATGATGACATCGGTATCGACGTGATCGCCGTACTTGATGACGGTAGACGTGATGTTCATTTACAGCACCTCCTCGGGCGTGGCGACGCGGCCCATGATCGCGGACGCTGCGGCGACCGCCGGGCTGGCCAGGATGATCTCGCTGCCGGTGTGGCCCATGCGGCCCACGAAGTTGCGGTTGGTGGTGGACACGGCGCGTTCGCCGTCGGCCAGCACGCCGCAGAAGCCGCCCAGGCACGGGCCGCAGGTGGGCATGGTGAAGATCGCGCCCGCGTCGATGAAGATGTCGACCAGCCCCTCGGCCAGGCAGGTCTTAACGACCTGCTGCGTGCCGGGGATGACGATGCAGCGCACG
Organism: Candidatus Ventricola sp.; assembly: GCA_051886775.1. Classification (GTDB taxonomy): domain Bacteria; phylum Bacillota; class Clostridia; order Christensenellales; family Aristaeellaceae; genus Ventricola. Next base: position 1,738 of record JBJEYK010000359.1, read on the forward strand.
CGCTCGGCCACCTTGCGCCCCTTGAGGATTTGGGCGGCGACGCGCATGTCGCTGATGCGGCCGTTGGTGCAGCTGCCGATGACCACCTGATCGATCGCCAGATCGCCGCACTCGCGCGCGGGCCTGGCGTTCTCCGGCAGGTGCGGCAGGGAGACGGTCATGTCCAGCGTGCTCAGGTCGATGGTGACGGTCTTGGCGTACTCGGCGTCCTCGTCCGGCTCGAAGGCCGTCCACTCGCGGGTGACGCGCTCGGAAAGGTAGGCGCGGCACACGTCGTCCACCGGGAAGATGCCGTTCTTCGCGCCGGCCTCGATGGCCATGTTGGCGATGGTGAGCCGGCTGTCCATATTCAGCTCCCTGACGCCGTCGCCGGTGAACTCCAGCGACTGATACAGCGCGCCGTCCACGCCGATCTCGCCGATCAGATGGAGGATCACGTCCTTGCCGCTGACCCAGGGCTTCAGCTTGCCGGTGAGCACGACCTTCACGGCCTCCGGCACCTTGAACCAGCACTCGCCCGTGGCCATGCCCACGGCCATGTCGGTGGAGCCGACGCCCGTGGAGAATGCGCCCACCGCGCCGTAGGTGCAGGTGTGGCTGTCCGCGCCGATGATCACCTCGCCCGGGGCGACGAGGCCCTGCTCCGGCAGCAGCGCGTGCTCGATGCCCACGCGGCCCACTTCATAGTAGTGCGTGATGCTGTGCGCCCGCGCGAACTCGCGAAGCTGCTTGGCCATGGTGGCGCTCTTGATGTCCTTGTTGGGGACGAAGTGATCCGGGGTCAGCACGATCTTTTCGGGATCGAACACCTTTGTCGCGCCCATCTTTTCAAACTCGTTGATCGCCACCGGGCCGGTGATGTCGTTGCCCAGCACCAGATCCAGC
>JBJEYK010000360.1:0-2595 GCA_051886775.1 Candidatus Ventricola sp.
ACGTTATTGCCGCTTTTTTTCGAGAAATCTTTGACAATTTCCAGCAAAAATGATACACTAGATATGATCGCGGGAGCATGTCTCTATGCGATGCAGAAACGCATGAAAAGCCCGGGCAACCGCGGCTTTCACGGGCTGCGCGGAGTCCCGCCGCGCGCGCCCGGAAATAGTTTCGGGAAATGACGGTTTGAATGGAGGAGTTTCCCATGGCGAAGAAAACTGTTGACGACATCAAGGTAACCGGCAAAAAGGTGCTTGTGCGCTGCGATTTCAACGTCCCGATGAAGGACGGCAAGATCACCAACGACAAGCGCATCGTCGCTGCGCTGCCCACGATCAAGAAGCTCATGGCCGACGGCGGCCGTGTGATTCTGTGCAGCCATCTGGGCAAGCCGAAGAACGGCCCGGAGGCCAAGTTCTCCCTCGCGCCGGTTGCCGAGCGCCTGTCCGAGTACCTGGGCAAGACCGTTGTGTTTGCCGATGACGACACCGTCGTGGGCGAGAACGCGAAGGCCGCTGTCGCCGCGATGAAGGACGGCGACGTCGTGCTGCTGCAGAACACCCGCTTCCGCAAGGAGGAGACCAAGAACATCGAGACCTTCTCCAAGGAGCTGGCCTCCCTGGCCGAGTGCTATGTGGACGATGCGTTCGGCTCCTGCCATCGCGCGCACTGCTCCACCGCGGGCGTGACCGAGTTCCTCAGCCCCTGCGTTGCCGGCTACCTGATCGGCAAGGAGCTGTCCATCATGGGCAAGGCCCTGGAGAACGCCGACCGTCCGTTTGTCGCCATCCTGGGCGGCGCGAAGGTCGCCGACAAGCTCAACGTCATCGAGAACCTGCTCGAGAAGGTCGACACCCTGATCATTGGCGGCGGCATGGCCTTCACCTTCCTCAAGGCGCAGGGCTACGAGATCGGCAACTCCCTGCTGGACGAGACCAAGATCGACTACTGCAAGGCCATGCTCGACAAGGCCGCGGCCAAGGGCGTCAAGATCCTGCTGCCGGTGGACACCGTGTGCGTGAAGGCGTTCCCGGATCCGATCGACGCCGAGGTGGAGACCGTCGTCGTCGACGCGGACAAGATCCCCGCCGGCATGGAGGGCTGCGACATTGGCCCGAAGAGCGCCGAGCTGTACGCTGAGGCGGTCAAGGCGGCCAAGACCGTCATCTGGAACGGCCCGATGGGCGTGTTCGAGAACCCGACCCTCGCCGCCGGCACGCTGGCTGTGGCCAAGGCGATGGCCGAGAGCGAGGCTGTCACCATCATCGGCGGCGGCGACAGCGCTGCGGCTGTCGAGCAGATGGGCCTGGGCGACAAGATGACCCACATCTCCACCGGCGGCGGCGCGTCCCTCGAGTACCTCGAGGGCAAGACCCTGCCGGGCGTTGCCTGCCTCGACGAGAAGTAAGGGCTGTTTCACAGCCCTTCGATGAAGGCCTGCTGCGCATCCCTTCATCGGGCACGTCATTTCTCGCGCGTCCTTCGGACACACTCCAAATGATATCGGAAGCGGCTTGCAGCCGCTCCTCGAACCGGCAAAGCCGGTCCTGCGGATTGAACTTGAAGGGGCTGCGGCCCCTTCAAGCATCCCCGGGAGTTTTATAACCGAACAACAACAGCATGACAAAAGGAGAGATTTCCCATGCGCAAGCCGATCATTGCCGGCAACTGGAAGATGAACAAGACCCCCGCGGAGGCCCGTGAGCTGGTCACCGCCCTCGCCCCGCTGGTCGCCGACGCGAGCTGCGACGTCGTGGTGTGCACCCCGGCGGTGGACTTCGCCGCCGTGGCTGAGGCCATCCAGGGTACCAATATCAAGCTCGGCGCCCAGAACATGCACTGGAAGGCGTCCGGCGCGTACACCGGCGAGCTGAGCGCCGATATGCTCAAGGCCGCGGGCTGCGAGTACGTCATCCTCGGCCACAGCGAGCGCCGCCAGTACTTCGGCGAGACCGACGCCACCGTCAACCTGCGCACCCTCGCCGCCGTCGCCGCGGGCCTGACCCCGATCATCTGCGTCGGCGAAAAGAAGGAAGAGCGCGAGGCCGGCTACACCAACGCGCTGGTCAGCTATCAGACCCTGATCGCCCTCTCCGGCCTGACCGCCGAGCAGGTGGCCAAGGTCGTCATCGCCTATGAGCCGGTCTGGGCCATCGGCACCGGCCTCACCGCCACCGACGAGCAGGCCAACGAGACCATCGGCGTCATCCGCGAGGCCGTGCGCGGCGTCTACGGCGACGCGGCGGACGAGGTGCGCATCCAGTACGGCGGCTCCATGAACCCCAAGAACTGCAAGGGCCTGATGGCGCAGCCGGAGATCGACGGCGGCCTCATCGGCGGCGCGTCCCTCAAGGCCGAGGATTTCTCCAAGGTCGTGGGCTTTGACAAGTAAGAGGGGATCAGCATGGTGAAGAAACCCGTTCTGCTTTGCATCATGGACGGCTTCGGCTGGGTGCCGGAGCACAAGGAGGGCAACGCCATCTGCGCGGCAAACAAGCCGAACCTGGACGCCCTGTTCCGCGATTATCCCTATACCACGATCGACGCCTCCGGCATGGCCGTCGGCCTGCCGGACGGCCAGATGGGCAACAGCG
>JBJEYK010000361.1:0-12665 GCA_051886775.1 Candidatus Ventricola sp.
TGGCAAATGCTTCCGTGAAGGAAGCCAAGGGCAACGTGCTCTTTGTGGACGACGATAAGAGCTATACCCTCAGCCTCAAGCCGCAGGTTCGCTTCGTGGACGCCAGCGAGTACGCCGTGAAGGGCAAGGACTCCTTCTATGGCTTCCTGGCCGGCATCCTGGCCGGTAACTACGATATCAGCGTGATCTATGTCGACGCTTTCCTCAAGCTGGCCAAGGCGAGCGGAGACGAGCTGATCGACTTCTTTGCCAAGCTCGAAGCCCTCGTGGCCAACGCAGGCTGCGATATGATCATCAGCTTCAGCGAGGACGCCGAGAACGTGCCGGAGAGCATCCGCAAGTACCAGATCTGATTTTTTGATCGATTGCCGCCTGCCCGCGGTTGACGGGGAGGCGGTTTTCTTGTATGATAAGGGGCAACCGGCTGCGCGGCATGCCGGCATACCAGACGATCACCCGCGGCGCGCCCTCGCGGCCCCGCTGCACACAGGATAAGGGAGGAACCCCCATGCAGATGCTTTCTACGCGCGGCGCGGCAGCCGTATCGCCGTCCATGGCCATCCTGCGCGGCCTCGCGCCGGACGGCGGGCTGTACGTTCCGGCGCAGTTCCCGCGCTTTTCGCAGCAGGAAATCGAGGCCCTCGTGCCGATGACCTACGCCCAGCGCGCGCTGGCGGTGCTCAGCCGCTTCCTGCCGGATTTCACGCAGGACGAGCTGAGCGCGGCCATCGCCGGCGCGTACGGCGCCGGCTTTGACTGCGCAGCCGTCGCGCCGCTTCAGAAGGTCGGCGCCTGGGCGCACGCGCTGGAGCTGTGGCACGGCCCCACGCTCGCCTTCAAGGACATGGCGCTGCAGCTGCTGCCGCACCTGCTGACCACGAGCGGCCGCAAGCACGGCGAGACGCGCGAGGTCTTTATCCTCGTGGCGACCAGCGGCGACACGGGCAAGGCCGCGCTCGAGGGCTTCCTCGACGTGCCGGGCACGCGCTGCTGCGTGTTCTACCCGGAGGGCGGCGTCTCCCAGGCGCAGCGCCTGCAGATGGTGACCACCGGCGGCAGCAACACGCACGTCATCGCCGTGCGCGGCAATTTCGACGACGCGCAGTCCGGCGTCAAGCGCATCTTCTCCGATCCGGCGTTCGCCGCGCAGCTCGACGCGCAGGGCCGCGTGCTGTCCTCGGCCAACTCCATCAACTTTGGCCGCCTCGCGCCGCAGATCGTGTATTACTTCTCCGCCTACGCCGACCTGCTGGCAGAGGGCGCGATTGCGCCGGGCGACAGGGTCAACTTCTGCGTGCCGACGGGCAACTTCGGCGATATCCTCGCCGCGGACTACGCGCAGCGCGCCGGGCTGCCGGTGGGCAGGCTGATCTGTGCGAGCAACGAAAACAACGTGCTCACCGACTTCATCCGCACCGGCGTGTACGACATCCGGAGCCGCCGCTTCTTCAAGACGATCTCCCCGTCGATGGACATCCTCATCTCCTCCAATCTCGAGCGCCTGCTCTTCGAGCTGTGCGGCCGGGACGGCGCGCGCGTGGCCGGCCTGATGGCGCAGCTCAGGGCCGAGGGCCGCTATCAGGTGGACGGCGCGATGCTTGAGGCGCTTCAGGCGCGCTACAGCGCGGGCTTTGTGGACGAGGACGGCATCCGCGCCGAGATCCGCCGCTGCTGGCAGGAGGACGGCTACCTCATGGACACGCACACCGCCGTCGCCTCCGCCGTGCTGCGCGATTACATCGCGAAAACCGGCGACAGAACCGTCAGCGTGATCGTCTCCACGGCAAGCCCGTACAAGTTCGGCGCGTCCGTGCTGGAGGCGATTGCGGGCCGTGAGGCCGTGCAGGGCAAGGACGACTTCGCCTGCTGCGCTGCGCTTTGCGCGCTGACCGGCATCCGTGAGCCGGAGCAGATTGCCCGCCTGCCGCAGCTGCCGGTGCGCCACAGCGCCGTCTGCGACAAGGAGGACATGGCGCAGGCCGTGCTCTCCGCGATCCGATAACGCCATGCTGTTCAATTCCTTCGGCTACCTGTGCTTCCTTCCGCTGGTGACCTGCGTGTACTTCCTGCTGCCCAGGAATGTCAGATGGGTGTGGCTGCTCGTGGCCAGCTACTACTTCTACATGTGCTGGAACGCGGCCTATGCCTGCCTGATCGCGCTGAGCACGGTGGTCACCTATGCCTGCGCCCTGCTGGTAGAAGGCCTGTCCTCGCGCGGGGCGCGGCGCGCCGTGATGCTGGCGGGCCTGGGCGTCAACCTGGGCATCCTGGGCTTTTTCAAGTACGGCAATTTCTTCAGCGAGCTTGCCGAGCGGCTGCTGGGCGCGGCGGGGCTGGCGGTGCACACGCCCCGGTTCGACGTCCTGCTGCCGGTGGGCATCAGCTTTTACACCTTTCAGGCGCTGGGCTACATGCTCGACGTCTGCCGCGGGCGGATTCGGGCTGAGCGCAGCCTGGCGCGCTATGCGCTGTTTGTCTCGTTCTTTCCGCAGCTCGTTGCCGGGCCGATCGAGCGCTCGGAGAACCTGCTGCGCCAGGTGCATGAACCGAAGGATTGGGACGCGGAGCGCGTCCGCGACGGCCTGTGCGTGATGCTGCTGGGCTTCTTTGAAAAGCTCGTCGTGGCCGATCGCGCGGCGCTGTATGCTGACGCGGTCTTTGGCCGGTGGCAGGAAGCCTCCGGCCTTCAAATCGTGCTGGCGACCGTCGCCTTTGCCTTCCAGATCTACGGCGATTTCGGCGGCTACAGCCACATCGCCATCGGCTCGGCGAGAATTCTCGGCTTCGACCTGATGGACAACTTCCGCCAGCCCTATCTGGCCGTCTCCGTGCGCGATTTCTGGCGCCGGTGGCACATCAGCCTGTCCACCTGGTTCCGGGATTACGTGTATATCCCGCTGGGCGGCAGCCGCGTGGGCCGCGCCCGCCGCGCGCTGAATACGATGATCACCTTCACCGTCAGCGGCCTGTGGCACGGCGCGTCGCTCAACTATGTGGTCTGGGGCGCGATGAACGGCGCTTTGCAGGTGATCGAGGGCCTGCTGCCCGCGCGGCCAAGGCGCTCGGGCGGACAGGTGCTGCGAAGGCTTGGCACGTTCGCCGTGATCTGCTGCACGTGGTTCTTCTTCCGCGTGCACGCGCTGGGCACGGGGGTGCGGATGCTCCGGCGGGTGCTGACCTGCTTTGCCGCCGCGCCGATGGACACGGGCTTCTCCGCGGGGAACGCCGCTGTGCTCGCCGCGGCGATTGCGATGCTGCTGGCGCTGGACGTGCTGCACGAATCCGGACGGCAGCTGACGGCGCTCTCCCGGCGCTGGCCGCCGCTGCTGACGTTCGCGCTGAGCCTGGCGGCGGTGCTGGGCATCGTCGTCTTCGGCGTGTGGGGCGGCACATACGACGCGCAGTCGTTCATCTACTTTGTGTTTTAGCGGGGGAGGCGGCATGAAAAAGACCGTATGGACGGCGGCGTGGCTGCTGACGCTTGCGCTCTGCCTGCTGCTGCTCAATCAGCTCATGGGCCGCCGCGACGGGCGGGAGCGGTATGCGCCGCTGTTTCAGCAGGCGGGCGAATACGACGCATTCTTCCTGGGCACCAGCCATGTGATGAACGGCATCCTGCCCAACGAGCTGTGGCGGGATTACGGCATCACCGCCTACAACCTCGGCAACACGGCAGAGCCGATGGACACGACCTACTGGACGCTGCGCCTGGCCATGGAGCGCCATGTGCCGCGGATTGCCGTGATCGACGTGGCCTACATCGACCGGGTGCAGGCGGGCGCAGGCTCGACGGCGTTTGCGCACGGCTTTCTGGACGAGGTGCCGCTGTCGGCGGAGAAGCTGCGGGCAATCCGGGCGCTGTTTCCGGAGCGGCAGCGGGCGGAGTTTGTGTTTCCCCTGGTGCTGTACCACACGCGCTGGGAGGAACTGCTTGGCGGCGGGGTACAGGCGAACAACGAAGCCGTCTCCTGCATGTTCGGCGCGGAGCTGCGCGTTGGCCGCAGCGAACCGGCGCCGTTTGTGCGCACGCAGGAGATGGCTGCTGAGCCGGCGGCCGGCGAGGAGGCGCTGCGCGCGATCATCGCGCTGTGCCGGGAGCGCGGCGTGGAGCCGGTGCTCACGGCGATTCCCTTCCCCGCGGAAACGGGCCAGCAGCAAAGGATGAACCGGGCACGGCTGATCTCGCAGGAGCTGGACGTGCCGTTTGTCGACCTGTTCGATGTGCCCGGCCTGGTCGACTTTGAGACCGACTGCTACGACCCGGCCTCGCACCTCAACCCGGATGGCGCCTCGAAGGTGACGGCGTATCTGGGCGCGTGGCTGGCCGAGCGCTATGCGATTGAGGACAAGCGCCAGGACGAGCGCTTTGCCCTCTGGGACGAGGCGCTTGCCGAGTACGAGCGCATCCGCGCATCGCAGTGGGGCGCGCAGTCGCTGCTGCACGCGCCGTGATCCATCATGAGAGCGGGGCTGTCCGGATGAACCCGGCAGCCCCGCTGTTTTATACCTCATATTCGCTTTGCGTAGGCGCGTAGTCCGAGCGATAGGCGATGATCTTCCTGAAATCGTTCTGCGCGGCGATGGCCAGCATGTCCTCCTGCGTGCAGTGCACGCCGTAGCGCACCTTCTGCGCCTTGCCGGCGTGGATCATCAGTGCGGCGTGCGTCTTTGGCTCGACCGTGCCGGTGAAGATCACGCGCGCGCCGCAGGAGAGCAGCCGGGCGGCGAGGTCGCGCGCGGGGCGGGTGTCCAGCTGCGGGTCGCTGACGAAGTAGACGCCCAGGGCGACGAATTCCTCCGGGATGCGGCGGACGAAGCAGTCGGAGAGCATGTCCAGCGCCTGGGACTGCACCCACATGGCGGAGGCGTCCAGATGCGCCAGCTCGCTGAGGAAGTGGCCGTCGGCAAAGATGTCGGCCTGCGGCAGGCGCTGGGAGATGTGCGTGAGGATGCCCAGGCCGCGGCCATACTTGGGCACGGGCAGCAGCACGGGGCGGCCGTCCGCCAGCGCGTCGCCGATCAGGCGAAGGAGCGCGTCGACATGGTCAGCGCGGGCGTTGCTGCCGGCCTGGTGGCCGTAGTCGCAGTCGAGCACAGCGAGGTCGGCGTGCTGGCCGACGATCGGGTCGAGCATGTGCACGCGTGCGGAGGGGTAATAGTCGCCGGAGAAGAAGATCGTGTGGCCGTCCTCGCTGATGGAGAACCAGGCGCTGCCGGAGCAGTGGCCGCTGCGCCCCCAGATGAGCGAGAGGCCGCCGGGCAGCTCGCGCGCGGCATAGGGCAGGCTCAGCCCCTCCAGGATGATCGGGTCGTCGATGGGCACGGTCAGCTGGCGCGCAGTCTCGGTGGTGGTCACAATCCGGCCCGAAAAGCCGCTGTTGATCAGATGCGAGAGCGCGCCGGACTGGTTCTCATGCGAGTGGGTCAGGAAGAGATAGCGTGCGGAGCGGATCTGATCGACGGTGAGATGGGGATACTCGTCGTCCGCATAGCAGCGCTGATAGCCGCAGTCCACGATGAACGACACACGGTTGCCCTGCACGAAATAGCAGTGACGCTGCTGGCTGCAGGGGCTGCCGGTCAGATAGAGCCTCATGGATACCCTCCTCCGCGCGCCTTTGCCGGCGACGCATACAGAACATGTGGAAATAGTATAGTACAAAATGGGAAGGGCGTAAACCCTGAAAATGCGGATGCCGTGCGCGAAAGTGAAATTTTCGGGTTCACGCGGGCAGCCGTCCGTGGTATGATAGAGGCATAGGCAGGCCGTTTTTTCCGGAAATGGGAAGAAATGGCGCGCGTCACTCGTCAAATGGGCAGAAGAACGAACGGGGGCGGGACGATGAACAAGAGAGCGTGCTGCATCGCGCTGATGGCGGCGCTGATGCTTTGGTGCGGCGCCGCGCTGGCGCAGACGGCGGTGGTGGACAACGGCAGCGATCCCGCCAGCCGGCTGAACATGCGCAGCGCACCCAGCCGCGACGCGGCCTCCGTGGGGCGCTTTTCCAGCGGCACGCGGGTGCAGGTGATCGCCGATGCGGGCGGCGGCTGGGCCGAGGTGTCCATTGGCAGCGGGAGCGCCAGCGTGCACGGCTACATGATGGCGGCCTACCTGCGCGACAACGCGGGCGGCGTGCTCGATGCGCGCGAGGAGCGCGCTGTCGCCTCGCCCTACGGCACGCCCGCCGTCGTCCTGCGCGACAGGCCGTCGGATTCCTACGACGCGGTGGCGATGCTGCCCGTCGGCGAGCGGGTGACGGTCATCGGCGTGTCCGGGGATTTCTACTATGTGCAGCGCTCGGACGGCTCCGTGGGCTGCCTGGCCAGGGATGAGCTGAAATGATCGATGTAAGGCTGAAAACGAATAGCGCTGACCGCTGCGGGCACATGAACCGCAGCGGTCAGCTTGTTTTTACTTGTCGTAGCCCACGCGCATGACGATGCCCTGCGCGTAGTCGCCGAAGCGGTCGCCAAAGAGATTCAGCCCGCCCACGTTTTCCGCGCCGGCGTCCACGCCGATGCGCAGGGAGACGTAGTCGCCGCTGGCCAGGTGCAGATCCCGCAGGCAGACGGCGGACAGCGGCTCGCCGTCCAGCGTGGTGCCCTCGCGCCCCACGCGCCAGGTCTTGAGCAGGCCATACTGCGAGGAGGTGTCGCTCCACCAGGAGGGATTGAGCCGGCCCCGCCGGCCGCCAAAGTCCCCGGGGCAGGTGAACACGCCCAGATTCACGCCGTTGACGCAGACGTTGATGTCGCTCTTGTAGTCCTCGCGATACATCGGCGCGTTGGAGCACAGCTCCATCGAGAATTCGAGGAACGCCACCTGCGCGGGATCGATCTCGCCCAGCGAGAGGCGGTATTCCAGCGCGCCGCTGCGCAGCCAGATCAGCTGCGCGCTCAGGCGGTCGGGGTGATAGAAGGTACGCGCGGCGTCGCTCTCGCCGATCCAGCCGTGATCCGACACCATGCCGCAGGGCGCGGTGATCGCCTCCGCGCAGGAATAGCTGCCGATGGGCAGCTGTATGGTGATGGCATCGGCAGCGTCCTGCAGATCGGGCGTCAGGCGCATGCTGACCGAGTCGATGCGCCGGGAGCACAGCTTCATTGCGCCGCGGATGCCGGGCTGGATGGCCGTGGCGATCAGGCCAGCGTCCTCCAGCTGGCGGACATTGAGCGCGGCGGTGGACACGGGCAGGGAGAGCGCCTCGGCCAGCTCGTTGACATTCATGGAGCGAACGCCCAGCAGCGCGAGCATCCGCACGCGCATGGGCGAGGAAAGCGCCTTGGCCACCGGGCAGAGCAGCTCGATATGGCTCAGGGACAGGCTGATGTGCTTGTTTCCGTCCGATGGTGCGGACATGGGCAGCACCTCCGTATTCAGAATGAGGAGGGATATACGCTGAGAATGCACATGTGGTACCAGATGATCTATTATATGGCATGGATATTCCAAATACAAGAACAAAATTTAGAAAAATTGCAAAAAATATGAAAAAATTGCCGCACCCTCCGTGTGAAGGGGCGGCACGAAATGCGTTGATCAGTAGTCGGCTTTGACAAAGCGGGCAAATGCGTCCAGCGAGCGGACAACCTTGTCGGTGTCCACACAGTAGGCGATGCGGAAGTAGCCCGGCGCGCCGAAGCTGTCGCCCGGCACGAGGATGAGGTCGTGCGCCATCGCCTTGCGGCTGAAGGCGACGGCGTCCGCCTCCAGCGCCTTGGGGAACATGTAGAACGTGCCGCCGGGGCGGACGATCTCAAAGCCCAGCGCCGTCAGGCCGTCGTAGAGCAGGTTCATGTTGCGCTCGTAGACGCTCAGGTCGGCGGTCAGGTCGCAGCAGTCGGCGACGGCCAGCTGCATCAGCGCGCTGGGACAGTTGTGCCCGATGCCGCGGGAGATCTGGCCGCACATGGTCGCCAGCATCTTGGAGACGCCGCTGTCCGGATTCACGGCGACGTAGCCGATGCGGTCGCCCGGGAGCGACAGGCTCTTGGAGAAGGAGTAGCACGAGAGCGTGCGCGGATAGTAGCGTGAGACATAGGGCGCGGACTGGCCGCCAAAGACGATCTCGCGGTACGGCTCGTCGGAGATCAGCCAGATCTCGTGGCCGAACTGCTTCTCCTTCTGCGTGAGCAGGCCGGCAAGCCGTGTGAGCGTTTCCTCGGAATAGACCGCGCCGGTCGGGTTATTCGGCGTGTTGATCAGCACGGCGTGCACGCGTTCGGTGAGCATGGCGTCCAGCGCGTCAAAATTGATCTGGAAGTCGGCCAGGCTGGCGGGCACGACGCGCAGCCTCGCGCCGGTCAGGTTCACATACGGGTTGTACTCCGGGAAGAACGGCGCGAAGGTGAGGATTTCGTCGCCCGGGGCGGTCACCAGCCGGAAGGCGTGCGCCAGCGCGCCCGCCGCGCCGCTGGTCATGAAGATGTCGTCCATCGCGTAGTGCATGCCGAAGCGGCGGTTGAGCGAGGCGGCGATGGCCTCGCGCACAGCCGGGATGCCCAGGCTGGGGCTGTATCCGTGCACGAGCATCGGGTCGCCCTCGCGGATCAGGCTGACCAGGCGGTCGTTGTAGGCGGCGGGCACCGGCACGCTGGGATTGCCCAGGCTGAAATCGAACACGTTGTCGTAGCCGATCTCCCTGCCGCGCGCGGTCGCGTATTCGCTCAGCTCGCGGATGACCGATTTGCCGCCGAGCATGGCCTTGTAGGCTTCGGATATCATGGGCAGTGCCTCCTTATGCGTACAGCGCCAGCGCGCCGTCGATGCGCGCAAGCTCCTCGTCCGTCAGCGCGGGGAAGGACAGCGCGGCGATGTTCTCAGTTACCTGCTCCGGGCGGCTCGCGCCGATGAGCGCGGAGGTGACCGGCGGCCTGCGCAGCGTCCACTGCAGCGCCAGCTGTGCCAGCGTCTGCCCGCGCTCCGCTGCAATCTCCGTCAGAGCGCCGACGCAGGCGCGAAGCTTCTCGTCGATCATCTCGGGCTTCAGGTAGCGCGGGTCGTGCCCGGCGCGGCTGTCCGCCGGGATGCCGTGCTGATACTTGCCGGTCAGCCGCCCTCCGGCCAGCGGGGAGAACACGATGCAGCCCATGCCCGCCTCGGTCAGCGCGCTGTCCAGCCCGCCTTCCACGTTGGCGCGGTCGATCATGTTGTAGCGCACCTGATGGATGAGCACCGGCGTGCCCATTTCGCGCAGAATCTTCACTGCCGCGCGCGTCTGCTCCGCATTGTAATTGGAGATGCCGACGTACAGCGCCTTGCCGCTGCGCACGATCTGATCCAGCGCGCCCATGGTCTCCTCGAGCGGGGTCTCCGGGTCGGGGCGGTGGTGGTAGAAGATGTCCACATAGTCCAGGTGCATGCGCGCAAGGCTCTGGTCCAGGCTGGAAATCAGATACTTGCGGCTGCCCCAGTTGCCGTATGGCCCGGGCCACATGTCGTAGCCCGCCTTGGTGGAGATGACCAGCTCGTGGCGGTGCGGCTTCCAGTCGCGATCCATGTGGATGCCGAAGCTGCGCTCGGCCTCGCCGTAGGGCGGCCCGTAGTTGTTGGCCAGGTCGAAGTGCGTGACGCCGTGGTCGAACGCCGTGCGCAGGATGGCCTGCTGCGTGGAGAAGGGCGTGATATTGCCGAAGTTGTGCCACAGGCCCAGCGAGATGGCGGGCAGCTTGAGGCCGCTGCGACCGCAGCGGTTGTAGGGCATGGCGTCGTAGCGGGTTGCGGCAGGGATATATGACATGCGGATCCCTCCATGACGATGAAGTTGATCTTGTTCAAGCGATGAAGATCGTGAAGACTGGCTTCATTGTAGCACAATTGGGGAGAATTGGAAAGAACAACGGCGGCAAACAAGGCATGTACAGCAAAAGGAACCGTCAGGCTAAGAATCCGGACATTCCAGGAGCAACTAAGAGGGGTTGCGCCCGAAAGCTACCAAAGGGCGATCGGAAAGCCCTTTGGCGGGGCGTTGGGGCAGAGCCCCAAGCCAGAATAGCCAATGAATCTTAGAAAACGCTTGATAGAATGTTTCAAATTCGCCTGATAGCCCCTTCTTTTGTCAGTCGACGATCTCCGCCCGTCGGCTCCTTTTCAGCACTGGCGCAAGGAACTGCCCGGTGTAGCTTTCCCTGCACGCGGCGACGTCCTCCGGCGTGCCCTCGCACACCAGCGTGCCGCCGCCGTCGCCGCCCTCGGGGCCGAGGTCGATCACATAGTCGCAGGCCTTGATGACGTCGAGGTTGTGCTCGATGATCAGCACGCTGTTGCCGCCGCGGCTCAGCCGCTGCAGCACGCCGACCAGCCGCTCGCAGTCGGCCATGTGCAATCCGGTCGTCGGCTCGTCCAGCACGTAGAAGGTGCGGCCCGTGGAGGTGCGGCTCAGCTCCGTGGCGAGCTTGACGCGCTGCGCCTCGCCGCCGGAGAGCGTGGTGGAGGGCTGCCCCAGGCGGATGTAGCCCAGGCCCACGTCGTAGAGCGTTTGCAGCTTGCGGGTGATGCGGGGATACGGCTCGAAGAAGGCCAGCGCCTCCTCGACGGTCATGTCCAGCACGTCGGCGATGGACTTGCCGCGGTAGGTGACCTCGAGGGTCTCGCGGTTGTAGCGCTTGCCCTTGCAGACCTCGCAGGGGACGTAGATGTCGGCCAGGAAGTGCATCTCGATGCGCAGAATGCCGTCGCCGGAGCAGGCCTCGCAGCGGCCTCCGCGCACGTTGAAGGAGAAGCGGTTTTCGCGGTAGCCGCGGGCCTTCGCCTCCGGCGTGGCGGCAAAGACCTTGCGGATCATGTCAAACAGGCCGGTGTAGGTGGCGGGGTTGCTGCGCGGGGTGCGCCCGATGGGGCTTTGGTCAATGGCGATGACCTTGTCCAGCTGGTCGAGGCCGTCGATGCCGTCGCACGCGCCGGGGCGGGTGTGCGCGCGGTTGAGGTCGCGCTGGAGCGTCTTGTAGATGATGCCGTTGACCAGCGAGGACTTGCCGCTGCCGCTGACGCCCGTGACGACGGCCATCACGCCCAGCGGCACGCGCACGTCGATGCCGCGCAGGTTGTGCTCGCGCGCGCCGCGCACGGTGAGCCAGCCGGTCGGCTCCTTGCGGCGCACGGGCACTGGGATGCCGCGCCGGCCGGAGAGATATGCGCCGGTGATCGATTCGGGGCATGCCATGATCTCCTCCGCCGTGCCCTGGGCGATGAGCCGCCCGCCGTGCTCGCCCGCACCGGGGCCGATGTCCACGATCTGATCGGCGGCGCGCATGGTGTCCTCGTCGTGCTCGACGACGACGAGCGTGTTGCCCAGGTCGCGCAGGTGCTTGAGGGTGGCGATGAGGCGGTTGTTGTCGCGCTGGTGCAGCCCGATGGACGGCTCGTCCAAGATGTAGAGCACGCCTACGAGCGAGGAGCCGATCTGCGTGGCCAGGCGGATGCGCTGCGCCTCGCCGCCGGAGAGTGTGCCCGCCGCGCGGGAGAGCGTGAGATAGGTCAGCCCCACGTCGGAGAGGAAGCGCAGCCGCGCGCTGATCTCCTTGAGGATGGGCGCGGCGATCATGCTGTCCTTCTCGCCGAAGGAGAGCGAGGCAAAGAACGCCTGCGCCTGCGTGACCGACAGGTCGGACACCTCCGCGATCGACTTGCCGCCGACGGTCACAGCCAGAATTTCCGGGCGCAGGCGCTTGCCGCCGCAGTCCGGGCAGGGGGTCTGGCTCATCAGGCCCTCGTAATAGGCCTTGGTGGACTCGCTCGTCGTCTCGGCGGCGCGGCGCTCGGTGGTGGGAATCACGCCCTCGAACGGCGCGGTGAAGGTGTGGCTGTCGCCGTTGGGGCGGGTGTAGTGGATTTGCAGCGGTTCGCCCTTCGTGCCGTAGAGAATGACGTCCAGCGCTTCTCTCGGCAGGTCGCACAGGGGCGTGTCCAGCGAGAAGCCGTATTTCTGGCTCAGCGCGTCGAAGAACATGCCGGCCTGCGTGCCTGGCTCGATGCTCGACCAGCCCATGACATTGAAGGGATTCTCGCGCAGCGACTTCGACCAGTCGGGGATGATCAGGTCGGGGTCGATCTTCATCTGCACGCCCAGGCCGGCGCACGTCGGGCACGCGCCGAACGGGCTGTTGAACGAGAACGAGCGCGGCGCAAGCTCCTCCATGGAGATGCCGCAGTCCGGGCAGGCGAGGTTCTGGGAGAAGAGCAGCTCGCGCTCGCCGGGGCCGATGTCGGCGATGACGATGCCGCCGGAGAGCGCCAGCGCCGTCTCCAGCGAGTCGGTCAGGCGGGCGCGGATGTCCTCGCGCAGGATCAGACGGTCGACGACGACCTCGATATTGTGCTTTTTCTGCTTGGAGAGGGCGGGCGCCTCAGCGATATCGCAGACCTCGCCGTCGATGCGCGCGCGCACGAAGCCCTGCCTGGCCACGCCCTCGAGCACCTTGACGTGCTCGCCTTTCTTGCCGCGCACGACCGGCGCAAGCAGCTGCACGCGCGTGCGCTCGGGCAGGGCCAGCATCTGGTCGACCATCTGATCCACCGTCTGGCGGCTGATTTCCCTGCCGCATTTGGGGCAGTGCGCCACGCCCACGCGGGCGTAGAGCAGGCGCAGATAGTCGTGAATCTCCGTCACCGTGCCGACGGTGGAGCGGGGGTTCTTGCTGGTGGTCTTCTGGTCGATGGAGATGGC
>JBJEYK010000362.1:0-2588 GCA_051886775.1 Candidatus Ventricola sp.
TGTCGTGGCCGATCCACACGGAGGCGGAGTACCAGCCCGTCATGCCGGCGAAGAAGACGCCCTTGCTGTCGGAGTTGGTGCCGGTCTTGCCGGCGACCACCTGCGAGGAGATCTTGGCCTTGGTGCCGGTGCCGCTCTGCACGGCCTCCTTGAGCATGTCGACCACCAGATAGGCGGTCGAGGGCTTGAAGACCTGGTGGCGCTCCTGCTGCTGGTGCATGTCGACCACCACATGGCCGCTGCTGTCCAGGATGCGGGAGAAGGACAGCGGCTGCTGATAGACGCCCTTGTTGGCGATCGTGCCGAAGGCGACGGCCATCTGCACCGGCGTGATGCCGGAGGAGCCGAGCGCCAGGCCGAACGGATCGGCGTTGATGTTCTCGTCGTCAATGCCCATCAGGTGCAGATAGTTGACCGCGCGGGACACGCCGACGTAGCTCATCAGGATCTGCGCGGCGGAGGTGTTGTGCGAGTTGCGCAGGGCGTTGCGGAAGCTCTGCGGGCCCTTGTAGCCGCCGCCGCCGTAGTTCTGCGGCCAGGCGTCCTTGCCGCTGGAATCCTTCCAGCCGGCGATGGGCACGGGCATGTTGTAGGCGATGGACGCGGGCGACGCGCCCAGGTCGATCGCCGGGGCGTAGACCGTCAGCGGCTTGATCGACGAGCCGACGGGCATGTTCATGTCGCTGGCGCGGTTGAGCGTCTTGCGGACGGTGGGCTTATAGCGCCCGCCAACGATGGCCTTCAATTCGCCCGTGCGATAGTCGTAGACGCACGCGGCGGCCTGCGGCTGCTCGATCTCGGTATAGGTGCCGTCGGCGTTGCGCGCCTGATACACCTTGTCGGACGGGTCGCGCAGGCGGGGATAGTCGCTCCATGTCGCCAGGGAATCCTCCACGATCTGCTGAATCTCGGTGTCCAGGCACAGGTAGACGCTGTATCCGCCGGTGCGCAGCTTGTTCTCCATCGCGTAGCGATTGGCGGAGGTGTTCTCCAGGCCGTTGAGGCTCAGGAAGGTGTCCACCACGTCGCTGATGGCGTACTCCACATAGTGCGCATAGGCGTACATGTCCGTGGAGGCGGGCGAGGTCTCCAGCACATGCGCGGTGCTTTGGTCGAGCGCGGCCTGGTATTCCTGGGTGGAGATCATGCCATGCTCACGCATCTGGCGCAGCACATAGTCGGTGCGGTTGTTGGTGATGTCCGCGGTCCTGCTGCCCTCGGTGTTGCGGGTGTAGAAGTTGCGGCGGGGGTTGTAGTAGTTGGGGCTGCGCGTCATGCCGGCGAGCATGGCGCACTCTCGCAGGGTGAGGTCGCCCAGCTCCTTGCCGAAGTAGCCGTAGGCCGCGACCTTCACGCCGTAGTAGCTGCCGCCCAGGAAGATCGTGTTGAGGTAGCTCTCCAGAATCTGATCCTTGGTGTAGCGCGTCTCCAGCTCCATGGCCAGGTAAGCCTCCTGCAGCTTGCGCTTGTAGCTCTGCTCGCTGGAGAGCACGGTCTGCTTGATCAGCTGCTGGGTGATGGTGGAGCCGCCCTGCGTGGAGCCGGTGGTAAAGTTGGTGACAAACGCGCCGATGATGCGCTTGACGTCCACGCCGTTGTGCTCGTAGAACCGGGCATCCTCCACGGCGATGAAGGCGTTTTGCAGCATCCGGGGGATCTCGTCGATGGACACCATGATGCGGTCCTCGGTGCCCTTGTAGTCGGTGATCAGGTTGCCGTTGCTGTCGTAGATGAAGGAGGTCTTGTCCTGCGAATCGAGCGCGGCGAGGTCGAGCGTCGGCGCGGTTTCGACGTAGGCCTTGGCGATGCCCACCAGCGCGCCGAAAATCGCCAGGCCGGCGCACAGCACCAGCAGCGTGCTCAGGCGGACGGTGGACACCAGCACGCTCAGCAGGAAATTGGGGCTCTTGGTGCGCGGCTTGAAGATAGAGCGCGGGCGCCCGGCAGCGCGCTTCGTGTTCTTCTTGCGGCTGCCCGGCTTCTTCTGCCCGGCGGCGGGCATGCGCAGCTGGGTTGTATGCAGCTCCGCCTCGTCCTGCGGCGCGTTGTCCACAGGCTCCAGCGGGGTATGCTTGCTGTTGCGGGAATCCATGCTGTTCCTCCTTGTCGAGGGATAAGGGTCAGTTGCCTGTATTATACCATACATTGCGCCGTTTCGCATCATGAAAGCAAAATTGCGCGGGGCCTTGAATATAAGACGGAGGGAGGGATCGAATGACTGCCGGCGAGATGAAAAAATACGCCGCCCGCGCGCGGCGTCGGCGGCTTGGCAGGCGCGCCGTGCTCCTGCTGCTGCTGAGTTTGCTGGCCTTCATGCTGCTCGAGCGCAATTTCAGGCCGCTGGTCTTTTCCCTGGCGGAGGCGCGCTCGGCGGCGATGGCCTCGCGGGTGCTCTCCGGGGCGATGGCAGAGGCGCTGGGGGACGGCGTCGGGTATGACGAGCTGATGAACGTGCGCATGGACGAAAAGGGACAGGTGGCGCTGCTCTCGGCCAACACCGTGCGCATGAATCTGCTGGCGGACAGGGCGGGCGAGGCGGCGCTGCGGCGGCTGGAGAACATGAGCAGCGAGCGGGTGAGCGTGCCGCT
>JBJEYK010000363.1:0-2584 GCA_051886775.1 Candidatus Ventricola sp.
ATGGGCTGAATCTCCAGATAGTCGTAGAACCGCGCGATGCGCTTGAGCTCCGTGTCATTCTTCCCGTCCACCACGGCGCGGAACAGCTCGCCCGCCTCGCACGCGGAGCCGACGATGATCCCCTTGCGGTACTTCTGCAAAATCTCGCGCGGGGTGTGCGGCCTGCGGCTGAAGTAGTTGAGGTGCCCCTCGGAGACGATCTTGTTGATGTTGGTGATGCCGTCCTGCTCGCAGGCCAGCAGAATGATGTGATACGAATCGCCAATGGCACCGCCGGTCAGCGCGGCGTTGATGTCGCAGATGCGCGCGACGCCCTTCTCCAGCGCAGTGTCCAGCATGCGGTTGAGCATCTGCGCTGTGGCGCGCGCGTCGTGCACGGCGCGGTGCGCGTTCTTGAGGCTGATGCCCAGCGACTTGCACACCGCGCCCAGGCGGTGGCTCTTCAGGCTGGGATACATGCGCCGGGAGAACTCCAGCGTGTCGATGACCGGCATATGGATCTCAATGCCCAGTCTGGCGCATTCCTCGGTGAGGAAGGAATAGTCGAACTTCGCGTTGTGCGCGGCGAACGCTGCGTCGCCGATGAATTCCAGCAGCGCGGGAATCTCCGTCTCGGCTGTGCCGGCGCTGGCGACCATGGCGTCGCTGATGCCGGTCAGCTCCGAAACCTCCTGAGGAATCGGCTCCATCGGGTTGACGAACCGGGAGTATTCCTCCACAATCTGTCCGTTGCGGATGCGCACCGCGCCGATCTCCATGATGCGGTTCTTGCGCGGGTTGAGGCCAGTGGTTTCGAAGTCCACCACGACGATATCCTCGTGAAGGCCACGCTCGTCCGCGTCCTTGACCACGGTGGTCACGTCGGTCAGATAGGCCTCCACACCCGGGATGAGCTTGATCTTGTTCTTCTTGGCCGCGCCGAACGCCTCCGGGAACGCCTGCACCACGCCATGGTCGGTGATGGCCACGGCGGGATGCCCCCACTCCGCCGCGCGCTTGATCAGGTCGGACGCGGAGCTGACGCCGTCCTTTTCGCTCATGTTGGTGTGCATGTGCAGCTCGATGCGCTTGCGCGGCGCATCGTCGCGGCGCTGGGGCTTCTCGCGCGCGTCAATGTCCAGCGCCATCATGACCAGCCCCTTCTCGAAGCTGTCCATCTTCACGTCGCCGCGCACAGCAAACCACTTGCCCGGCTTCACCGCTGCGATCACGTCGGCGACGGCCTTCTTCTCCTCGTCCGTCGGCGGGCGCTCGTCGTCCTCCGCAGCCGCGCCGAAGCGCCCCCTGCGCGGCTTGTAGCGCAGGAAGGCCTTGCACTTGATGGTGTTGGTGTAATCGGTGATGGCAAAGGTGAGCAGCTGCATCTCGCCGCCCTTGAGCTCACGCGTCTCCGCAGTGAGGATTTCGCCGCAGACGACGACCTTGCTGGCCTCCTCGGTCAGCTCCTCGATGGGCATCGGCTCCGCCGTAATCGGGCGGCCCAGTACGGCCCTGGGCTTTTCCTTTGCCGCCTGCTGTTCCTTGGCGGCCACCTGCTCCTTCTGCTCGCGCACCATCTCGGAGAGCGCCTGCTCGTCCTCTTTCTGGCGCCGGCGGCGAATGGCCTCCAGCTGCTCCTCGCGCAGCTTGACCGCCTGGAAGACCACATGCACGTCGGTGACGAACACATTTTTGATCAGCTGCTCGATATACTTGTCCACACCGGACTGCGTGAGGAATTTTGGCGCGATGTCCTGCGGCACGAGCACAGAGAGCACGTCGCCCCGGCACTCAAGCTGTGCATCCAGCAGCAGCGGCGCGCCGGACGGGTGATGGCGCTTCACGCTGCGCAGGATGAACGGCGCATAGCGCATCGGGTCGGCCAGGAAATCCTGCGCCAGCTGCGGCGAGCGCACGATCAGCGACACCTGCATCGGCGCGAAATTGCGCCGCAGCGCCCTTTGCAGCGCGAGGAACGGACGCTCCTCCACCAGCAGATCCGCCGTGAAATAGACCGTAATCTCCTCGCCGGAGCGGCTGGCCGTCACGCGGTCCAGCGTCAGATGGCCGCGCAGCGCCTGCGCCTCGCCCTCCAGCAGCCCTTCCCATTGTTCAGACATGCGGTTTCCTCTCCCGTTTGCATGCAAAGACAGCGGCACGTTTCATGCCGCCGCCTGCGTCTGTCATTTCAGCATTTTCTTGATTTCGCAGATCAGGATTTCGGCCAGATCGCCCGTCACCTTGCGCGGCGCCTCGCCCTTGCGGATCAGCAAACCCGCGCCGTTGCCGCCGCCGCAGATGCCGATGTCCGCCTCGCGCGCCTCGCCCGGCCCATTGACCACGCAGCCCATGACGGCCACCTTGAAGGGCACCTGCACGCCCGCAAGCTCCTGCTGCACGCGGCGCATGATGCCGCCCACATCGATGCAGGTGCGCCCGCACGTCGGGCAGGAGACGTACTGCACACAGTCCGTGCGCAGGCCGCAGTCCTGCAGGATTTCGATGCCCGCCGGCGGCTCCAGGCACGGGTCGCCCGTCAGCGACACACGAATGGTGTCGCCGATGCCGTCCAGCAGCAGCGCGCCGATGCCGATGGCGCTCTTGA
>JBJEYK010000364.1:0-12519 GCA_051886775.1 Candidatus Ventricola sp.
AGTGGGACGTCACCAAGTGCGTGCAGTGCAACATGTGCTCCCTGGTCTGCCCGCACGCCGCCATCCGTCCGTACATCGTGGACGAGGGCGTCGCTCCGGAGACCTTCGTCACCAAGAAGGCGCTGGGCAAGCAGTTCGCCGGCAAGCAGTATCGCATCCAGGTGTCCCCGCTCGACTGCACGGGCTGCGGCAACTGCGTGGATGTCTGCCTCGGCAAGTGCCTGACCATGAAGCCGCTGGCTTCCCAGGCGAAGGAAGAGGCCAACTGGGAGTACGCCCAGACCATCCCCGAGGTCGACGAGACCATCCTCAACAAGGCCAACGTCAAGGAGAGCCAGTTCCTCAAGCCGCTGTTTGAGTTCTCTGGCGCCTGCGCCGGCTGCGGCGAGACCCCGTATGTCAAGCTGGTCACCCAGCTGTTCGGCGACCGCATGATGATCGCCAACGCGACGGGCTGCTCCTCCATCTACGGCGGCTCCGCTCCGACCGTTCCCTACACCACCAACGACAAGGGTCATGGCCCGGCGTGGGCGAACTCCCTGTTCGAGGACAACGCCGAGTTCGGCTACGGCATGAACCTGGCCACCACCCAGCGCCGCAACAAGCTGGCGGAGCTCGTCACCGAGCTGGCCGGCAAGGTTGAGGGCGAGGACAAGGAGACCTGCGAGGCTTGGCTGGCCACGATGATGGACGGCGAGAAGAGCAAGGCGACCTCCGCGAAGCTCGCTGCGCTGGTTGAGGGCAAGGACTGCGACCTCTGCAAGCAGATCGCTTCCATGAAGGACATGATGGTCAAGAAGAGCCAGTGGATCTTCGGCGGCGACGGCTGGGCCTACGACATCGGCTACGGCGGCGTCGATCACGTCCTGGCGCAGGGCGAGGATGTCAACATCCTGGTTCTGGATACCGAGGTGTACTCCAACACCGGCGGACAGGCTTCCAAGTCCACCCCGACCGGCTCCATCGCCAAGTTCGCGGCCTCCGGCAAGAAGACCCGCAAGAAGGATCTGGGCATGATGGCCATGTCCTACGGCTATGTGTACGTTGCCACCGTCGCCATGAGCGCGAACCCGGCGCAGCTGCTCAAGGCCATGACCGAGGCTGAGGCGTATCCGGGCCCGTCCCTGATCATCGCCTATGCTCCGTGCATCAACCACGGCATCAACATGGCGCACTCCCAGATGGAGATCAAGCGCGCCGTGGCCTGTGGCTACTGGCCGCTGTACCGCTACAACCCGGCGCTCGAGGCGGAGGGCAAGAACCCGCTGACCGTCGACAGCAAGGATCCGACCGAGTCCTATCAGGACTTCATCAAGAGCGAGGTGCGCTACGCCTCCCTGGCCAAGCTCTTCCCGGGCAAGGCCGAGGAAGCCTTCCAGATCAACGAGCAGGACGCTGCCCGTCGTCTGGCGACCTACAAGAAGATGGCCGGCAACTGATTTCCTGCTGTAAACGGGCTGCGTAAGCCTGCGGCAAACTGAAATCGTCCCCCTGTTCCGTGCATTGCGCGGGGCAGGGGGATTTTTGCGCAGGCAAATTCCCCCTGGACAGTGAAAAGGGCTTGCATCTGATGCGGATAAACTTTATAATATATGCAGTATACCGAATAGTCGGATGAGGAGGGGCATATCATGTCCAGAGAACGCGACGAGGATCTCAGAGAGAACAGGCGCTCCAGCCCATATCAGCAGATGGACGATGAGGATCCGTCGCAGGATGTGTACGGCACGTATCAGGGCGATGCGTACGATGAGGAATACGAGGAGGAGCAGCCGTCCGGGGGATTCCTGTCGACAACCGTGGGAAAGCTGCTTGTCGGCCTGATTGTCCTGCTCGTCGTGGTGCTGGGCGCGCTGCTGGCCGTCCGGTTCATCCGGAAGCCGACGACGCCGCAGGCGAATCCGACGCTTGCACCTGCCGTGCAGCCGACGGCGACGCCCGGCACGATCGTGTTTGCCCCGGTGACGCAGCAGAACACGCAGGCACCGACTGAAGCGCCCACGCAGGCGCCGACGAGCACGCCGCAGCCCACGGCCACGCCGACTGCCGTGCCCACGAACACGCCCGCGCCGACGGCTACGCCGCTGCCGGTGATCCTGACCAACACGCCGACCCCAACCCCGTCCCCGACGCCGACCGCGACGCCCGCGCCGACGCCGACGCCTTCCCCGACGCCCATTCCGGAAATCGGCACGGGCAAGACCAATCGCGACGCGAACCTGCGCGAGACGGCTTCGTCCTCCGGCAAGGTGAAGCAGTCTGTCAAGAAGGGCGAGGCGTTGGTCATCCATGAGGCGGTGCTCGACAAGACCGGCAAGGCCTGGTACCATGTGACGGTGACCGACGTGGCGGCGACGGGCTGGATGCGCGACTACGTTGTCGATGCGGACGGCAAGATTCCTGTCCCGACGGCCACGCCCAAGGCGACAGCCGAGCCAAAGGATCAGGCTCAGACGACGGAGACCACCGCCAAGCCGACAGCCACGCCCAATTCGGCGGCGATTGGCGCAGGCGTCACCGTGAAGGAGGCCAACCTCCGCAAGATCATGAACGGCAAGGTGCTTACCCAGCTGCGCAAGGGCAAGCGGGTGGATATCCTCGCCGTCAAGGCGGACAAGAACGGCGCTGTCTGGTACGAGGTGCAGCCGCAGGGCAGCACGACCATCGGCTATGTCCGGGATTACCTGATCAAGCTGGACGATGGTGTGAAGCTGGAGCTGCCGGAGGGAGCAACGCAGCCTACGCCCAGCCCGACGCCGAAGCCGACAGCGACGCCCAAGGCGGAGGAAACCGCAGTGGTGCCGGATGTGCTCGACCGCGAGATCATCGGCAAGGCCAACACGAACCGCGCAGCCAACGTCCGTGTGACGCCCAGTGCAGGCTCCAAGCTGGTGCGTCAGCTGTCCAAGGGCATCGAGCTGATGATTCTGGAGATAGTTCAGGATGCCGACGGGCATGTCTGGTACGAGGTCTCCACGGAGAGCGGGAAGACGCACGGCTTTGTGCGGGACTATGTGCTCGACGTGAAGGAAATCGACAGGACG
Source organism: Candidatus Ventricola sp. (assembly GCA_051886775.1). GTDB lineage: Bacteria > Bacillota > Clostridia > Christensenellales > Aristaeellaceae > Ventricola. Next base: position 3,045 of record JBJEYK010000364.1, read on the forward strand.
CGCGAGGCGAAGCCCTACGCAGAAGAATAATGACGCGCTCCCGGATGTGCAGTGACATCCGGGAGCGCGCGTATTTGAATGATGTACGAGGGAGGCGTCAGATCTTCGCGTACTGGTGAATCTGTGCGAGCACGGCCTGCGTGCCGTCCGCATCGGGCAGCGCCTCCATCCGCTGGATCAGCAGCGCACGATCGGCCCACAGTGCGTCGATGGCAGGGGGTAGAGACTGCGCGTTCAGCTCGCTTTGCGGCATCACATGTGCAAGCCCGCGGGCCTTGAGCGAGTTGGCGTTGAGCACCTGGTCGCCGCGCCCGCTGTGGTAGGGGATGAGGAGCGCGGGCTTGCACAGCGCCAGAATTTCAGAAAGAGAGTTGGAGCCGGCGCGGGAGAGCAGAATGTCCGCGCAGGCGAAGGCATCCGGCAGCTCGTCCGACAGATATTCAAACTGGCGATAGCCCGGCGTGTTCTCCAGCTCAGGCGCGAGGTTGCCCTTGCCGCAGACGTGCAGCACGTCGTAGCGCGGGGTGAGGGCGGGTAGCGCTTCGCGCAGCACGGCGTTGACGGTCTGCGCGCCGAGCGATCCGCCGATCATCATGAGCACGGGCTTGCTGCCGTCAAACCTGGCGAGCCGAAGCCCCTTCTCGCGCGTGCCGGAGAAGATCTGCGCGCGCAGCGGCGTGCCGGTCTGCACGCCCTTGCTGCCAAGCAGCTTGGCGCACTCCGGGAACGTGGTGCAAATCGCCCGGGCAAACGGCTTGCACAGCTTGTTGGCCAGGCCTGGCGTGATGTCGCTCTCGTGCATGACCACCGGTACGCCGCACAGCGCCGCGCCCAGCACCACCGGGACGCTGACAAATCCGCCCTTGGCGAAGACGACGGCGGGGCGCAGCCTGCGGATGAGCGCAAAGCTCTGGCATGCGCCGGCAATCACGCGGAAGGGATCGGTGAAGTTCTTCCAATCGAAATAGCGGCGCAGCTTGCCGGAGCTGACAGCGTGGTATGTGATGCCCGCCATCGGCTCGATCAGGGAGCGCTCGATGCCGGCCTTCGTGCCGATGTAGTGGATTTCCCAGCCCTCATTGAGAAGCAGCGGGATCAGCGCCTGATTCGGGGAAACGTGGCCGGCTGTACCGCCGCCGGTCAGAACAATGCGCTTCACGGAAAAGACCTCCTTGCGGATCATATGGTCTTATTATACCAAGCGCCATGCGTCGGGTCAAGTCAGGGCCGGCGCTATGGCGGAAAGGATGCCCTCGGGCGGGGAAAGCAGGGCAAAAATTGGTGCAAGCAAACAAAAATTTGCTAAATACAAAAGTTGTGATTAACTGCCGGTCAACCTGTGCTATAATAGCAATGCGAGTCTCCGTTTGTTCTGTTTTTTGATTACTGAAGAAGGGGTATCGTCATGAACAATAACAACGAAGCGTCCAAGAAGTTTCCGATGATGCCGGTCGCGCCCTTGGGCGTGATTGCCATGCGCGGATGCGAGGAAATGGGCAAGGCGGTCAACGACTATCTGATGAGCTGGCAGCTGGACAACAAGGCCGACGAGAAGCTCCACAGCTTCTATGGCTATGAGGCCAACGGCTTCCTCCTGGGCGCGAATTGCCCGCGATTCGGCACGGGAGAGGGCAAGGGCATGCTGCTCGATTCTGTCCGTGGCTACGACCTGTACATCATCTGCGATGTCGGGGCGTATCAGTGCACCTACAAGCTCTATGGCAAGGAAGTGCCCATGACGCCGGATGAGCACTATGCCGATCTCAAGCGCATCATCGCGGCGGTCAGCGGCAAGGCGTATCGCATCAATGTGATCATGCCGATGCTCTACGAGGGCCGCCAGCATCGCCGCACGGCGCGCGAATCCATGGACTGTGCGCTGATGCTGCAGGAGCTTGTGCGGATGGGTGTGGCCAACATCATCACCTTCGACGCGCACGATCCGCGCGTGCAGAACGCGATCCCGCTCAACGGCTTTGAGAGCATCATGCCGACGTACCAGATGCTCAAGGCGATGTGCCACACCTATGACGATCTGAAGATCGACAAGGAGCACATGATGGTCATTTCCCCGGATGAGGGCGCGATTGGCCGCAATATCTATTACAGCTCCGCCATGGGCGTCGATCTGGGCATGTTCTACAAGCGCCGCGACTACACCCGCGTGGTCAATGGCCGCAATCCCATCGTCGCGCATGAGTACATGGGCGACAGCGTCGAGGGCAAGGACGTCTTCGTCGCGGACGACATCATCGCCTCGGGCGATTCGATTCTCGATCTGGCCTACAACCTCAAGAAGCGCGGGGCCAAGCGCGTGTTTGCCGGCGCAACCTTTGCCTTCTTCACCAACGGACTGGGCGCGTTCAACAAGGCATACGAGGATGGCGTGATCGACCATGTCTTCGCTACCAACCTCACCTACGCTACGCCCGAGGTGCTCGAGGCGCCGTGGTTCAGCCAGGCGGACATGAGCAAGTACATGGCCTTCGTCATCGCCACGCTCAATCACAATCAGTCGCTGAGCTATTTGCTCGATCCGTGGAACCGCATCGAGCGTCTGCTCACGGAGTATCGCAAAGAGCATCCGTAATCCTGTAAAGCTGTCAGGCGATCAGAGCCTGGCAGCTTTTATCGTGCAGCAAAAAACCCGCGCCGGTGAAGGCGCGGGCAGCTTTTGTATATGGAGTATGTGCTGCGATCAGCCGCCGAAGGTGATGTCCTCATCCGTGCCGCTGTCCACGATGGGCGCGGGCGTGGCCTTGCTGGCCTTCGGAGTACGGGTCGGCTTCGGGGTGCGGGTGGGCTTGGGCGTCGCGGTGGGCTTAGGCGTCGCCTGAGCGGAAGCGCCCTGAATCTGCTGCGCAGACCGCACGATGACCGACTGATCATTGTCCACGATCTGGAAGAACGTCTTGCCGACCTTCATTTCCAGCTCCTCGCCGTTCTCATCGAGGATGACCATGCGGTAGGGCTGGGAGGCGAAGTCGTCCGCCTTGGTGGCGTTGTGCGTGCGCACCCAGGTGCCGCGGATGTACTTGCCGTTCTGGAAGATCTCCGCCGTGCCCTGGCCGACCAGCTGGATCACCGGGCGGGAGTTGTTGTTATTGTACCAGGAGACATCCGTGCGCAGGACGATGACGTTCGCATAAGAGGTCTCCATGCCGTTGAGCCCGTCGTAGAAGACCTCGCCGTTGCGGTAACGGTCATACAGGCCGGTGGACTCGTTGTAGATGTAGCTGGAAACGTACGCCGGATTGGTGGTCTTGTAGTTGATGGTGATCTCGGAGACATCGATGCCGCGGTCCAGGCCGGTCTCGGTGAACTTGAACGGGTGCTTGACCGACTCGGTGGTGAACAGCGACTGCACCACCTTCATATCCACCTGCACGTTGTACGGCGCGACGTGCTGGCCGTCCTTCTCGCGATGGAAGAGGTTGGCGTAGTTGCGCTCCGTGCCCTCGACGAACGGGAAGACCCAGCGGCCCTCCTGGCGGGCGTCCGCGTGCAGATGCAGGGCCCAGCTGTCCACGTCAACGATCAGCTTGCCGGCCTCGATGACCGAATTCTGCCAGCCGTAGAAGACCCAGGCGCTGTCCCACATCTCGCGCAGGGAACCCATCGGCACGCGGCCGGAACGAACCGGGCCGGCGAAGGAGGGAATCTCGCTCATGAACAGGGCAAAGGAGCGGGTGGAACCGTCGGCCTGAATGGGCATTTCGTAGATGATGTCCGCATAGGAGACGCCCCAGTTCGGCAGCGCCTTGGGATGCGTATCGATGTTCACGCCGATGGGGCAATAGTTGCCGGACCACGCCTCGCCTGTGAGGGGGTTGATGCCGTCGATCACGGGATTCTCGCCGGGGACTGCCACGGTGATCGACCGGGAGGACGTGATGCCCTTGGCAGGCAGCTCCAGATAATAGGATTCCTCCGCTGCGGCGACGCCGGCAGTCGCCAGGCAGAGAACAAGCACGGTGGCCAGGAGCCAATGAATCGTTCGATGCAAAACAAACACCTCCATATGATGCTAAAAACGATCGCATATATCATAACTCAAAAATCCTGTTCTGGCAAGGGCTTCTCAGCAAAAGAAGAATTTGTCACCGGGAGGCGCCGGTGCGCATAGCTTGAACAAAGACGCGCAGGGAGAGCGAGCTGGAATGGGACTTTGCAGGATGAAAAAACAGAATATGCACAGAAGGCGAAAAAACTGGGGTAAAATGGCAAAAAAATGGTTGCAAGAATCGCAAAATGGGTTTATAATAGCTTCGTCATTCATTTCAGGCATCCGCCCGAAGGAGGAGTTCCGATTGTCTCTCGAGCTTTCCCGCGTTTGCAGCGCGATTTCACCGTCCCCGACCCTGGCCATCGACGCCAAAGCCAAGGAAATGCGCGCAAATGGCCGCGACGTGATTTCTTTTTGCGCAGGCGAGCCGGATTTTGTGACGCCGCAGTATATCCGCACTGCCGCCCATGAGGCGCTGGACATGGGCCTGACCAAGTACACCGCCTCTGCCGGCACGCTGGAGCTGCGCACCGCCATCTGCGACAAGCTCCGCCGGGACAACGGGCTGACGTATACCCCGGGCCAGATCGTCGTCTCCAACGGCGCCAAGTCCTCGCTGTTCCTTGCGCTGAGCGCGCTGCTCAACCCGGGCGACGAGGTGATCATCCCCACGCCGTGCTGGGTGTCCTATCCGGAGATGGTGCGCCTGGCGGGCGGCGTGCCGGTGTTCGTGCCCGGCTCCCCGGGCAAGGGCTTTGTCACCGAGGCGGAGGATCTGCTTCCCTACGTCACCGAGCGCACGAAGGTGCTGATCCTCAACACGCCGAACAACCCCAACGGCTGCATCTGGAACCGCCGCCAGCTCGAGGAGATCGCTCGCCTGGCCATCAGCTGCAAGTTCTATATCATTTCCGACGAAATCTATGAAAAGCTGATCTACGACGGCGAGGAGCACGTGTCCATTGCCTCCCTGGGGGAGCAGACCTATCAGCAGACGATCACGATCAACGGCATGTCCAAGGCCTACGCAATGACCGGCTGGCGCATCGGCTACGCCGCCGGGCCGGCCAGCATCATCAAGGTCATGAGCAGCATGCAGAGCCAGATCGCCAGCGGCAGCAACTCCATCGCGCAGTATGCCTCCGTTGCCGCGCTGACGGATCCGCGTCAGGCAGCGGAGATCGAAAAGATGCGCATCCAGTACAATCATCGCCGCGAGTACATGGTACGCCGCCTGAACGCCATTCCCGGCATCAAATGCGTGATGCCCAAGGGTGCGTTCTATGTGATGATGGACGTGACGGGTCTCTTTGGCCGCATCTGCAACAATACCATCATTCGCGACTCGATGACCTTCGCGCAGGAGCTGCTCGAGTATGCGGATGTCGCGGTTGTGCCCGGCAGCGCCTTCTGCACGGAGGGCTTCTGCCGGCTGTCCTACGCAACCTCGATCGAGCTGATCGACCGCGGCCTGACGCGCATCGCAGGCTTTGTCGCCTCGCTCAACTGAATCCCAGGAGAATCGATGAACCCGGCGCACGCTCCGCATTGTCTGCGGCCTGTGCGCCGGGTTTTCATATGAAAGCCCTTCCCTGGATGAACCAGGGAAGGGTCAGAAATCACGCGCGTCAGTCGGCCAGCCTGGCCATCGCGGCGTCGAGCCGGCGGAGCGTCTCGTCCCTGCCCAGCAGATAGGCCATCTCAAACGCGCCACCCGGCGTGGCTGCGCGCCCGGTGATGGCGATGCGTAGCGGCCAGAGCACGGTGGCGTTCTTCATGCCGGTCTGCGGGATAGCTGCCATGACGGCGTCATGCAGGTTGGCCTCCGTCCAGTCGCCGATGCCCTCGAGGATCGGGCGGACGAACGCCAGCGCGGTCTTGCTGGTCTCGGAGGTGGACTTGCTCTTTTTGTTGGTGAACAGCGCCATGTCCAGCTCCGGCATTTCCGCGAGGAAATCCACCATGCCCGGCAGCTGGCTGAAGGTCTCCGTGCGGCCCTGCAGCAGCTCGCACAGGCGGGCAAGGTCGAACCTGTCTGCGTCCAGCACCTGCGTGAGCCACGGCCTGGCGTGCTCGGCGTAGGTCTCCGGCGTCATGCGGCGGATGTACTCGGCGTTGAACCAGGTGAGCTTGCCCATGTCGAAGATCGCCGGGCTCTTGCTGATGCCGTTGGCGTCGAACAGGCGGGTGAGATCCTCCATGGAGAAGAACTCCTCGTTGGTGTCCTTCGGCGCCCAGCCCAGCAGCGCGATGTAGTTGACGATGGCGTCCCTGACGTAGCCCTGCTGGAGCAGATCCTCGAAGGACGGGTCACCCCAGCGCTTGCTCAGCTTGCGGACGATCTTCTGTTCGTTGCCGTTCTCGTCGAGAATCAGCTCCTTCGTCTTCTTGTCTCGCAGGACACTCTCGATCATCACGGGCGGCAGGTGCAGGTAGACCGGCGGCGTCCAGCCGAAGGCCTCGTAGAGCAGGTTGTACTTCGGCGAGGAGGAGAGGTACTCCGTGCCGCGCATGACATGCGTGATGCCCATCAGGTGATCGTCGATGACGTTGGCGAAGTTGTAGGTGGGCAGGCCGTCGGCTTTGATGAGCACGTTGTCGTCCAGCGTATCGCAGTCCACCTCGACATGGCCGTAGAGCATGTCGTCGAAGGAGGCCTTGCCGGTGGTCGGGATGTTCTGGCGGATGACATACGGCTCGCCCGCAGCGATGCGGCGCTTGGCCTCCTCCAGGCTGACGTTGTGCAGGCACTTTTTGTTGTACTTGTAGGTGCCGCCTGCGGCGGTCACGGCCTCGCGGTCGGCGTCCAGCTCTTCCTTGGTGCAGAAGCAGCAGTAGGCGCCGCCCTTTTCCACCAGCTCCCAGGCGTACTTGGGGTAGAGGTCGCGGCGCTGGGTCTGGATATAGGGGCCGTAATCGCCGCCGACATCCGGGCCCTCGTCGTAGGTGAGGCCGGCCTGGCGCATGGACTTGTAGATCAGGTCGACTGCGCCGGGCACCTCGCGCTCCTGGTCGGTGTCCTCGATGCGCAGGATGAACTTGCCGCCGTGCTTCTTGGCGAACAGATAGGTGTACAGCGCGGTGCGCAGCCCGCCCAGGTGCAGGTAGCCCGTCGGGCTGGGCGCAAAGCGCGTGCGGACTTCGGTGGACATGGATATCGTCTCTCTTTCCTTATAATCGGCGGTGGAATGCGCTCATTCCACCTTGAAGCTGTCCTTGAGGACGACCACGCGGTTGAACACGGCCAGCTCATCGGTGGAGTCCTTGTCCTTGCAGAAGTAGGCGTTGCGCAGGAACTGGAAGCTGTCGCCCACCTTGGCGCCCGCCAGCCACGGCTCGCCGTAGCCGCGCACGACCTTCAGGGAATCCGGGTTGACCTGGCGCAGGAAGTCGTCGCCCGCGGCGGATTCCTCGGCGTCCTCGTCCTCAGCGGCGTCGGCGGGGGCTTCCTCGGCCTTGTCCTCGGTCTTGTCATCCAGGATCAGCACGTCGTACAGGCGGGCCTCCAGCGGCATGTTCTCGGTTGCGCTGACCCAGTGGATCGTGCCCTTGACCTTGCGGTCCGCACCCGGCATGCCGGACTTCGAGTCCGGATCGATCGTGCAGTACACGCAGGCGACGGAGCCGTCGTCGTTGAGGTCGTAGCGCTCGCACTTGATGATGTACGCGCCCTTGAGGCGAACCTCGCCGTCGGGCTTGAGGCGGAAGTACTTCTTGGGCGCGTCGACCATGAAGTCCTCGCGCTCGATGTAGATTTCGCGGGTGAGGGGCAGGGTGTGCGTGCCCATCTCCGGCTTCTTGGGATGGTTCTCGATCTCGCACGGCTCGACAGTGCCCTCGGGCACGTTGGTCAGCACGACCTTCAGCGGGTCGAGCACGGCCATCGCGCGGGGCGCGATCTCGTTCAGATCGTTGCGCACGCAGTGCTCCAGCAGGCGATGGTCGACGATGGAGTCGGCCTTCGACACGCCGATGCGGTCGATGAAGTCGCGCACGGCGGCGGAGGTGTAGCCGCGCCGGCGCATGCCGGCCAGCGTGGGCATGCGCGGATCGTCCCAGCCGGCGACGTGATGCTCCTCGACCAGCTTGCGCAGCTTGCGCTTGCTCATCACCGTGTTGGTGAGGTTCAGGCGGGCGAACTCGATCTGGCGGGGCTTCTGCTCGAAGCCGCATACGTCGACCACCCAGTCGTACAGCGGGCGGTGAATCTCGTATTCCAGCGAGCACAGCGAGTGCGTCACGCCCTCGAGCGCGTCGCCGATGGGGTGGGCAAAGTCGTACATCGGATAGATGCACCACTTGTCGCCGGTGCGGTGATGCGTGGCGTACTTGATGCGGTAGATGGCCGGGTCGCGCAGGTTGATGTTGGGCGAGGCCATGTCGATCTTCGCGCGCAGGGTGCGGCTGCCCTCCGGGAACTCGCCGTTCTTCATGCGCAGGAAGAGATCCATGTTTTCCTCCGGCGTGCGGTCGCGATAGGGGGAGTTTTTGCCTGGCTCCTTGAGCGTGCCGCGGTAGGCGCGCATCTCCTCCTTGGACAGGTCGTCCACATACGCAAGACCCCGGCGGATCAGGTCGCAGGCGTATTCGAAGATCTGGTCGTACTGCTCGCTGGCGTAGTAGACTGCGCCGTATTCAAAGCCGAGCCAGTGGATGTCATCCTTGATGGCCTCGACGAACTCTTCCTTTTCCTTGGTGGGGTTGGTGTCGTCGAAGCGCAGGTTGCACACGCCGCCGAACTTCTCGGCCGTAGCGAAATCGACGGTCAGCGCCTTGACATGGCCGATATGCAGATAGCCGTTGGGCTCCGGCGGGAAGCGCGTCTGCACGCGGCCGCCGTTCTTGCCCTCGGCAAGATCGCTCCTGATGGCTTCCCAGATAAAGTTGCTCTTCTCCCTGATGTCTTCTGCCATGGAAAATCCCTCCTGCGGATCGCTTGCGGGCTATATGCGGGGGAATACCCCTGCTGCCCATAGTATCCATAATAAGACAGTATACTATACCGGCGGGGGAGAAACAAGTCCCCGCCCCAAATATTGTGCCCGCCTGACGATTTCTGCTGCCCGGCTCTGCGCGGGGCGCAAAACCGCGTGCGGGAAATTGGTCGCATTGTGAAAAAATCGGTGAAAGGTGTTTCCTTTTGCCGAGGGGTTGTGCTATAATGAGACGGTTGCATATACACAGCAGTATCCATTGGATTCATCTGGATAAGGAGGAGACAAATATGCAGTATTCCCGCGAAGTGGAAGAGATGATCTGCGTAGCCAAGGGCCCGAATCACGGCCCGGCCCCGATCCCCGAAGAGGGCAAGTGGGTGCAGGCGAAGGAGATCAAGGATATCTCTGGTTACACCCATGGCATCGGCTGGTGCGCCCCGCAGCAGGGCGCCTGCAAGCTGTCCCTGAACGTGAAGAACGGCGTCATTGAGGAGGCCCTGGTCGAGACCATCGGCTGCTCCGGCATGACCCA
>JBJEYK010000365.1:0-2571 GCA_051886775.1 Candidatus Ventricola sp.
GACGTGCAGTGGGGCAACCACGACATCGCCTGGATGGGCGCGGCGGCGCTGTCGGAGGCGTGCATCGCGCAGGTGATTGTGACCTCGGTCAAATACGGCAACCTGGAGACGCTGGAGGTGGGCTACGGCATCTCGCTGCGTCCGCTGGCTACGCTGGCGATGAACTGCTACGGCGACGACCCGTGCGCCGAGTTCCGCCCGCGCGACAACGGCGAGGATCTCCACGAGGACGAGATGGAGCTGGCGCGCATGCACAAGGCGGCGGCGATCCTTCAGTTCAAGCTGGAGGGGCAGCTGCTTGCGCGCCACCCGGAATACGGCATGGACAGCCGCAGGCTGCTGCACCGCATCGACTTCGACCACAAGACCGTGACGGTGGAGGGCGTGACGTACCCGCTGCGCAGCTGCCTGTTCCCGACGATCGACCCGGCGGATCCCTACGCCCTCACGCCGCTGGAGCGTGAGGTGATGGATCGCCTGGTGCTGGAATTCGCGCACTCCGAAAAGCTCCAGCGCCATGTGCAATTCCTGTACAGCACGGGCGGCATGTACCTGCGCTGCAACGGCAACCTGCTCTATCACGGCTGCATCCCGATGGATGAGGACGGCAGCTTCGCGCCGATCCCCGTCTCGGGCGGCGAGGTGCTGCGCGGGCGCGAGGCCATCGACGCGGCGGATCTGCTGGCGCGCCAGGGCTACTTCTCCGCGCTGGGCCAGCCGCAGCGCCAGGACGGCCAGGATTTCCTGTGGTATCTGGGCTGCGGGCCGATGTCGCCGCTGTTTGGCAAGAGCAAGATGGCGACGTTCGAGCGCTACTTCATCGAGGACAAGCGCGCGCACGTCGAGGTCAAGAACGCTTATTACGACTTTCAGGACGACGAGCAGACGGCGCTGCGTATCCTGCGCGAGTTCGAGCTGGCGGACGCAGGCTTCATCATCAACGGACACGTTCCGGTCAAGCTGGGGCAGGGTGAAAGCCCGATCAAGGCGGGCGGCCGGCTGCTGGTGATCGACGGCGGCCTGTCCCGCGCGTACCAGAAGGTGACGGGCATTGCGGGCTATACGCTGATCTTCTCCTCGCACGAGCTGAGCCTGGTGGCGCACCAGCCGTTTGAATCGACGGCCAGCGCCATCTCCGCCGAGCAGGACATCCATTCGGTGCACACCATTGTCAAGACCATGCCGCGCCGGCTGCTTATCGCCGATACCGACGAAGGCGACGAGCTGCGCGGGCGCATCGACGACCTGATGGCGCTTATCGCCGCCTATCGCAGCGGCGTGATCAAGGAATCGCACAGATGAGTTTCGGAGGCACGGGAATGAACAAATCCATATATTGCGGCGCGCCGGCCAGCGGGATACAGGTGATGGCGGAAAGACAGCCGGTGCTCATCGTGTTTGACCTGGACGGCACGCTCACCGACAGCCGCGATCTGGCGCGGCTGTGCTATCAGCGCGTGTTCGAGCAGATGGGCTTTGGCCGCATCAGCGACGCGCTGGCCGAGAGCTTCAACGGCCCGGACGCGGACGAGGTCTGCCGGGTGATGGGCGTCGGCCCCGACCGCAGGGCCGAGTACGACCGCCTGGTGGACGAGGTGACCGACGCACTGCTTGGCGAGGCCGGGCGCGCGTTCCCCGGCACCGCGGACATGCTCGCGCGCCTCGCGCCGCACGCGCACCTGGCGATCCTCACCAACGGCACGCACCGCTACTGCGAGGCGTGCATGCGGCTTTTCGGCTTTGCGCCGTACATCGGGCTGCACAGCGGGTTCGTCAGCGGCGTGAGCAAGGCGCAGCGCATGCGCATGTGGGCGCAGGAGCTGGGCGTGCGCCGCGTGATCGCCGTGGGCGACCGCGCGACGGATGTCGCCAATGCGCGCGCCGCCGGGGCCGTGGCCGTGGCCGTCACCTACGGCATGGGCACGCGCGAGGAGCTTCAGGAAGCCGACTGCCTGTGCGGCACGGCGGACGAGCTGGCCGTGCGCTGCCTTTCGCTGATCACCGCGCCGTGAGGCGCAGCCAACCACAACAGCAGGGGGAATATCACATGGAAAAGAAGAACACCGCCGTGGTCACCGTCGTGGGCAACGACACCATCGGCATCATCGCCCGCGTGAGCGCCGCGCTCGCGCACCACGAGGCCAATATCCTGGACATCTCGCAGACCGTCCTGTCCGGCATGTTTAACATGATCATGATTGTGGACATCTCGCTCTCGCGCTTTGCGCAGCTCTCCGACGAGCTGGAGGCGCTGGGCGCCGAGCTGGGGCTGCAGATCCGCATCCAGCGCAGTGAGATTTTCGACGCGATGCACCGCATCTGATCGGAGGACCGCATGATCAATACGTCTGAAATCCTGCAAACCGTGCGCATGATCTCCGAGGAGAAGCTCGACATCCGCACGATCACCATGGGCATCTCGCTCTTTGCCTGCTGCACGCCGGACAGGGATGCGCTCTACCGCAACGTCTACGACCGCATCACCAGGCAGGCGGAGCATCTCGTGGCGACCGGAGAGGCGCTCGAGCGCGAGTTCGGCATCCCGATCGTCAACAAGCGCATCTCCGTCAC
>JBJEYK010000366.1:0-12353 GCA_051886775.1 Candidatus Ventricola sp.
CATAGTCCTTGGCATAGCCCCAGTCGCGCAGAGCGTCCATGTTGCCCAGCTCCAGGTGATCCTGCAGGCCCTCGGCAATGCGGCCCGCAGCCAGGGTGATCTTGCGGGTGACGAAGCGCTCGCCGCGGCGCTCGGACTCATGGTTGAACAGAATGCCGTTGACGGCGAACATGCCGTATGCCTCGCGGTATTCCCTGGTGATCCAGTAGCCGTACTGCTTGGCCACGGCGTAGGGGCTGAAGGGATGGAAGGGCGTGGTTTCGCGCTGAGGAATCTCCTCCACCTTGCCGTACAGCTCCGAGGTGGACGCCTGATAGACGCGGGTCTGCCGGGCCAGCCCCAGGACGCGCACGGCCTCCAGGATGCGCAGCACGCCCAGCGCGTCCACGTCGCCGGAGTACTCCGGCGCGTCGAAGGACACCTGCACATGGCTCTGTGCGGCCAGGTTGTAGATTTCATCCGGCTTCACCAGCGCGATGATGCGGATGAGCGCCAAGCTGTCGGACAGGTCGCCGTCGTGCAGGGTCAGCCTGTCCAACAGGTGATCGATGCGCGCGGTATGGGAAACGGAGGCGCGGCGGACGATGCCATGCACCTCATAGCCCTTGTCCAGCAGAAATTCGGCCAGATAGGAGCCGTCCTGCCCGGTGATGCCGGTGATCAGCGCTTTCTTCATCGTGTGCTGCTCCTTCTATATCAAATCACGGATGGGGATATCGGCTCAGGCCGCCGGGCGCACCGCGCTCCGTCCGCCTCCTGCAGGTGCCGCAGGTTGGCCCGGGCAGACGGCGAGGGCGTGTACAGGATGCGCTCCGGCGGGACGCTCCCGGAGGCGGTGAACAGAGCACACACGGCGTTGTCCTCCCGGCGCTTTCCTGTCTGGATTATACCACATCCCGCGGCGCTTCGGAAGAATTCTGCCAAAACCCAAAAAGGGCTGTCCTGCCGATCCCGGGGCTGCATTCGCATGCCCATCGGATCAGCAGGACAGCCCCTTGACAGGCTGAAGAGCCGAACAATCAGATGACGGGAAGCATCGCCCGTCAGGCATCGCCCTGCGCCAGGAGCGCGTCGATAGCCCGCAGGGCCTTCTCGTAGATGAAAAACGCATCCTCCAGCACCTTGAGGCTCACGCACTCGTCCGGCTGGTGTCCGCCGCCGTGCCCGTCCGGCCCGGGCTTCCGCATGCCCCGGATGGCCGGGCCATAGCCCACCGCATGGGGCAGATGGCGCGCATAGGTGCCCCCGCCCATGGTGTAGCGCGAAACGCTGTCGCCAATGCGCGCTTGGCAGATGCGATCCAGCTCGCGGACGATCGGATGCTCGGGCGAGATGAAGGACGGCGGGTCGTCCCGCAGCGCGGTCAGCGTCCACCCCCGCTGCTGCGCCCTGTGCCGGAGCTGCGACGCGAGCTGCCGTGCGTCCGCCTCCTTTGGATAGCGGATGTTGAGCGTTTGAACCAGCTGCCCGTCCCGTGTGCGCGTCATGCCCGCCACGGAGGTCAGCCGGCCCATCTGCGCGCTCTCAAGCGCGATGCCCAGCGCCTCGCCGTACGGATCGCGCAGGTCTTCCCCGATCCAGGCCAGGGTGTGCGCGGCCTGCGCATCCAGCAGCCCGCTTTGGCACAGGAAGGCCGCCAGCTTGGCCGCGGCGTTGTCCGAGCCGTCGGGAAAGGCGGCATGGGCGGTGCGCCCCTGCGCCCGCACCCGCAGCCCTTCGCCCTCCGCGCAGGCGCTGACCTGCGGCGGGCACTGCAAGGGAGCCGGCCCGCGGCATGCCAGCAGGGCGCTGGCGTCAGATGCGACCGCGTTTGCGGCGACGCCCGCGTGGAACTCCACGAGACCCGCCGGCAGCGGCGCGGTAAACTCCGCCTCCATGATGCCCTTTTCCGCGTAGCACACGGAGAAGGACGCATCCGGCGTGAAGGAAAAATCCGGCGCGGGATGGCGCTCCAGAAACGCCCGAATATCGCGCATGCCGCGCTCCTCGCTGCACCCCAGGTACAGCCGGATGGTTCTGCGCGGCACATAGCCCGCCTGCTTCAGGCAGTACATGGCATACAGCGCCACGACTGCCGGGCCCTTGTCGTCCGCGCTGCCGCGCCCGTAGAGCCAGCCGTCGCGGATGACCGGGCTGAACGGCGGATGCAGCCAGCCCTCGCCCGCCGGCACCACGTCGAGATGGGCAAACACGCCGATCTCGCCCGCATGCGTGCCGCGCAGCAGGATGCTGCCGCCGGTATAGTCGTCGTTTTCGGTATCAAAGCCCAGCTCCCTGCCCAGCGCCAGCGCCGCATCCAGCGCATCGCCGCACGCCCTGCCAAACGGATACGGGCCTTCCGGCTCCCCGCTGACGCTGGGGATGCGCATCCACGCCTGCATGTCCGACAGCATGCGCGGCCAATATGTCTCGAAGAAACGCTCGACCATCTTCTCTCCCCCGTTCAGCCGTCGCACAGGTGGCAGGCCACAAAGTGCCCGCCGCCCACATCGCGCAGCTCCGGCTCACATTCGCGGCACCGCTGCGTCGCATACGGGCAGCGCGTGTGGAAGCGACAGCCGCTGGGCGGGTTGAACGGGCTGGGCACGTCGCCCGTCAGGCGAATACGCTTGGGCGGCGCGTCCACGTCCGGGATCGGGATCGAGGAGAGCAGCGCCTGCGTGTAGGGGTGCTGCGCGTGGGTGTATAGCTCCTCCTTGGTCGCAATCTCGACCGCCTTGCCCACATACATGACCATCACCCGGTCGCACAGGTAGCGCACCACGCTCAGGTCGTGCGAGATGAACAGATACGTCAGCGAGAACTCCCGCTGCAGATCGCGCATCAGGTTGAGCACCTGCGCGCGGACGGAGACATCCAGCGCGGAGACCGGCTCGTCGCCGATGACAAACTCCGGATTGAGCACGAGCGCGCGCGCGATCATGATGCGCTGGCGCTGCCCGCCGGAGAACTCATGCGGATACCGGTTGAGGCATTCCGGCTGCAGGCCCACCTTGTCCATGATGTCCAGCACCCGATCGGTGCGCTCTTCTCTGGTGCCGATATGGAAGACATCCAGCGCGGCACAGATGAGCTCCTTCACCGTCATGCGCGGATTCAGCGACGCATACGGATCCTGGAAGATGATCTGCATCTTCCGGCGATACTCGCGCATCTGCCTGGCGTCCAGCGCCAGCAGATCGGTGTCCCGATAGGTCAGCCTGCCGCTGTCCGGCTCGTGCAGGCGCAGGATCGCGCGGCCAAGCGTGGATTTGCCGCAGCCGGACTCGCCCACCACGCCCAGCGTTTCGCCCGGCAGGATGTCGAAGGTCACGCCGTCCACGGCCCGGACCGTCCTGGGCGGGCCGCCGAGGAATGTCTTTTGCGAGGTAAAATGCTTTTTGAGTTGCTCCACCCTGAGCAGCGGCTGAGCCGTATTCATGGCGCCACCTCCAAAAAGCTGTCACGGTATTTCCAGCACCTGACCTGCTGCCCCTCCGGCGTTTCGAGCATCGGCGGGTTCTTCTCCCTGCACACGTCCATCGCGCAGCTGCATCGCACGCAGAAGCGGCAGCCGCTGGGCATGGCGTTCAGGCTGGGCACTGTACCGGGAATGGCATAAAGTCGTTCAGAGTCCCTGTCCAGGCGCGGAATCGACGCCAGCAGGCCCTGGGTATACGGATGAAGCGGATTTCTGAAGATCTGCCGGGCTGTGCCGTATTCCACAACCTGGCCGGCGTACATGACCATGATCGAGTCGGCCATCTCCGCCACAACGCCCATGTCATGCGTGATGAGCATGATCGCGGCGTTCACCTTTTTCTTGAGCTCCACCATCAGGTCGATGATCTGCGCCTGGATGGTCACATCCAGGGCGGTGGTGGGCTCGTCGGCTATCAGCAGGCTCGGATTGCACGACAGCGCCATGGCAATCATCACGCGCTGGCGCATGCCGCCGCTGAGCTGATGGGGATACTCCCGCAGGCGCTGCTCGGGCGAGGACACGCCCACCCGCGTCAGGATATCGAGCGCCTGCTTCTTGATCTCACTCCTGGGCAGATCGCTGTGGACGGCGATGGTCTCCTCAAGCTGCCGCCCGATGGTCAGCACCGGGTTGAGCGAGGTCATGGAATCCTGAAAGATCATGGCAATATCCTTGCCGCGGATATGGCTGAGCTCCTTGTTGCTCTTTTGGGTCAGGTCCTCGCCGTTGAAGAGCACCTTGCCCCCGGCAATCCGCCCGATGCCCGTGGGCAGCAGGCGAAGGATGGACAGGGAGGTCACGCTCTTGCCGCAGCCCGATTCGCCCACGATGCCCAGGGTTTCGCCCTTGCGCACCTTGAAGCTGACGCCATCGACTGCGGTGACATATCCCTGCTTTGTGCGGAACTGGGTCACCAGCTGCTGAACTTCCAATAGTGGCTGCGCCGCCATGTTTACCTCACCCTGTTCTTCTGCTTGTTAGGAACCCGCTGTCCGGGGGGGGGAAAATCCCCCGGACAGCAGGCTGATCTTCGCTGCGAATGCGATGGATTACTTCGCGATTTCCCACTGCCACACCGCGCGGTTGAGCAGGCTGAAGTCCTCGAAGCACACGTTGGAAATGCGGTTGCTGTACGCCACCAGGTCATTCTGGAAGTAGAGCCAGCTGAAGGGCACCTGATCGCGCAGCATCATCTGATACTCGTAGTAGATCGGCAGGCGCTCCTCGTAGGAGTTCACCGCAAAGCCCTCGACCATGCCCTTTTCATACAGGGACGGGTCGGCGTTCTGGGAGAAGTTGTTCACATGGCCGGGGCGCACGTTGACGCAGCTCTCCGCCGGATCCGGGCTGCCGCCGGAGCCGATCAGGCCGAAGTCGTAGTTGCCGGCGCGGCACTCGGACAGCAGGGTCGGATGGTCGGTGGTGACGATCTCCACCTTGATGCCGATCTTGGCCAGATCCTGCTGGATCAGCGGCGCGGACTTCTCGCGCACCTCGTTGCCCTTGGAGACGCGCAGCGTGTAGGTCTTGCTCGTGTCAAAGCCGGAATCCTTCACCATCTGGGCGGCCTTCTCCACGTCGTAGGGGATCGGCAGCAGATCCGGGTTGAAGTACGGGTGGTTCTGGCGCAGCGGGCCGGCAGCAGTCTCGCCCTCGCCGCGCATCAGGTTGTTGACCAGCACGTCGCGGTTGATGGCGATATTGACCGCCTGGCGCACTTCCTTGGGGATGTTGTTGACGTTCATGGTCAGGTACTGATAGCCGAGGGACTTGACGGACTCGCAGGTCAGGTTCTCCTGCCGCTTCGCCATATCCCAGTCGTTGGACGGGATGTTGCCCAGGCCCGCGCCCGCGACGATGTCGATTTCGCCGCTCATCAGGCCGCTGAGCAGGTTGGAGGCCGCCACGATGCGCACGACAAAGCGGTCAAACTGCGGCGCGCCGAGGTAGTAGTTCTTGTTGGCCACGAACTCCACGCGCTCGCCGGAGATGCTGCTCTCGAAGATGCAGGGGCCGGAGCCGATGGGCTTCTGCCAGAACTCGTTGGTCATGATCTCCGCCGCCGGGATGTCCGCAAGCAGGTGCTTGGGCAGGACGTAGAAATCACGGAAGGTCTGCGTCATCATGTAGGAGAGCGGCGCAGGGTTCTTCATGGTGAACTGGACGGTGTGCTCGTCCAGCGCCTTCACGCCGAACTCCTCGCCCTCGGCGCGCACGCCGCTGGCGTCGGTGCCGGTGAAGAAGGCGACCTTGCTGCGGCGCGGATGGGTGATCTCCGGCGCGGCCATCAGCTCGCAGGTGAAGACGACATCCTCCGCCGTGACCGGCTCGCCGTCATGCCAGGTGGCGTTTTCGTTGAGCTTGAAGGTCAGCACGAGGCCGTCCTGCTCCCAGCTGTCCGCCAGGCGCGGCTGATGCTCGCCGTTGGCCTTGACGACGATCAGCTTGTCAAACATCAGCTCAAGCACCGCGTCCGTGTTGGCGTTGGTGGTGTTGAACGGGATGAAGGTCTCCCACGGCGCCGTCATCGCCATGGTGATGGTGACGGGCTCGTCCGCAGTCGCGCCCACGACCAGCATGCCAAGCAGCAGCGTCGCGGCCAGCAGAGCCGACAGGGCTTTTCCAAGCGTCTTTTTCATGTGTTTTCCTCCTGTTGATTTTTTATCAAATCTGCACTCCGACACAATGCAGACTGATTTCCGAAAATCAGATGACCATTTTGGTGTCCAGCGCGTCGCGCATGCCGTCGCCGATGAAGTTGATGCACAGGATCGTCACCAGCAGCGCCACTCCCGGCGGCACCCACAGCCACGGCCGGGTGGCCAGCACGCTGATGGACTGCGCCTCGTAGAGGATGTTGCCCCACGAGGCCTGCGGAGCCTGCACGCCCATGCCCAGGAAGCTGAGCGCGGATTCCGTGATGATCGCCTGTGCGGCGCGGAAGGTGAAGGCGATGAGCACCGGCGCAAAGGAGTTGGGCAGGATGTACTTGCTCATGATGTCCAGATCCCGGGTGCCGATGGCGCGCGCGGCCTCGACGTATTCGCTCTCACGGACGGAGAGCACGTTGCCGTAGATCGTCCTGGCGAAGCGCGGCCAGCCCAGCACGCCGATGACCACCGTCACCGTCGCAATCGACGGCCCCAGCACCGACACCAGCACCAGGATCAGCACCATGGACGGGAAGGACATGAAGATGTCCGCCATGCGCATGACGATCACCTCCACCCAGCCCCGGTAGTAGCCCGCCAGAAGCCCCAGCGGCACGCCGACCACCAGGCTGATGATCGCCGAGAGGATGCCAACCTGCAGCGACACGCGGCCGCCGTACAGGAAGCGGGCGAAGCTGTCGCGCCCGATATCGTCCGTGCCCAGCCAGTGCTCGGCGGAGGGCGGCGCGCCGAAGTAGGTGTTGTAGTCCGTGGTATATGGATCCAAATGCAGGCAGATCGGCAGGAGGATGACCGCGAGCACCTCCGCCGTCAGCACAAACAGGCTGATCATCGCCAGCTTGTGCTTGCGGAACCGCCGGACAACATCCGCAAAATAGGAACTGGATTTGTCCCTGGCCGCGGCCCGGTTGACAGCTTCCTTCGTCACAGCAATCGCTCCCTTCTCAATACTTGATTCTCGGATCCAGCAGGTTGTACAGCAGATCGATGAGCAGGTTGCCGATCAGCACCGCGACGGCGATGACCACCGTGATGCCCATGATCGTGGGATAGTCGCGCGCGTTGATCGACTGCACCATCAGGCTGCCCAGCCCCGGCCAGCCGAAGATCTGCTCCGTCACCACCGCGCCGCCGATCAGCGCCGGAATCTGCATGCCGAACCAGGAGACCAGCGGAATCCACGCGTTGCGCAGCGCGTGCCGGATGAGCACGGGCGTCTCCAGCAGGCCCTTGGCGCGGGCCGTGCGCACATAGTCGCTTTGCAGTACCTCCATCATGGAGCCGCGGCACTGGCGGATCAGGCTGCCGATGTACTGAATCGCCAGCACGCAGGAGGGCAGCACCAGGTGATGCAGCAGCATGCCCAGCGTGCGCACGCCGGAGGAATCATACATGCCCGACGAGGGGAACCAGCGCAGGTTGACGTTGAAGATGTAGATCAGCACCAGCGCCGCAAAGAAGTTGGGCATGGCCGCGCCGACGAAGGAGATGCCGGAGGAGACGTAGTCCCAGCCGGAATAGGGCTTGTAGGCAGCCATGATGCCCAGCGGCAGCGCGATCAGGATGGTGAGCAGCATGGCCGAGCCGGTCAGCAGCAGCGTCGGGCCGATGCGCTCGAGCACCATGTCCATCACGGGCAGATTCGTCCGGTAGGAGTATCCCAGGTTGCCCGTCAGCAGCCCCTTCAGCCAGCGCAGATACTGGATATACACCGGCTGATCCAGGCCGAGCGCCGCCTCCATGGCCTCCATCTGCTCCTTGGTCGCCATGGGATCATTGAACATGATCTCCAGCGGCGAGCTGGGCGTCATGGAGGCCAGCAGATACACCAGCAGCGTGATGCCAAAGAACGTCGGTATGGCGATCAGCAGGCGTTTGATGATATACCGCAGTCTACTCATAGTCTTTCCTCACTGTTGTCTCGGTTTTTCGTCGCATGGCACAAGGTGTTGATATGATTATTGATCATACCATACATGCCGGGGAGATGCAACCATTTTATTTTCGCCGTTTTATCGCCCTCTCCGCCCGGCGCGGCCGGTGCGGCAGCGCCAGATTTCCCTGCCCCCGGCTATTGACAGAACTGAAAAGTGTTGTTATGATGAAGCAAATTGTGTCCGTGTTTGATATGTCTCAATGACCCAACGAAGGAGAGAGCACCATTGGTCACTTCCAAAAAGCCCACGCTCAAGGACCAGGTCTATCAGCAAATCATCGAGATGATCTGCAACGGCCAGATTCAGACCGGCGAGATCGTCACAGAGAAGCAGCTGATCGATCACTTCGGCTTCAGCAAGTCCCCCGTCCGCGAGGCGCTGATCCAGCTGTGCCATGACAGCGTGCTGCACAGCATCCCGCGCTGCGGCTATCAGGTCATCCAGATCAGCGCCAAGGACGTACGCGATCTGACGGAGCTGCGCATGTATCTGGAGCTTGGCAGCCTCCGGCGGCTGATGTCCACCCAGACGGAGGCGCACCTCGAGCAGCTGCGCGAGCTCAACCGCCTGCGCAACCGGCCCGCTCAGGAAAAGGACCTGTGGACCTCCTGGGACAACAACGTCCAGTTCCACCTGTGCCTGATGGAGGGAACGGGCAACCTGCTCGCGCTCGATGTGCTGCGCAGGACGCTGTCCACCTGCACGCGCGCCTACGCCCAGCTCTACTTCACCCGCCGCGAGAGCGTCATCTCGCCCCGCCAAACCCGCCACCTGCACGAGCGCATCGTCAACGCGCTCGAGTCGCGCGATCTGGATACCGCGCAGCAGCTGCTTCGGGAGGACATTCTCCGCATGCAGACCGAGCTGCTCTCCAACGACAACTACTGATCCCTTCACAGAGCATTCAATGCTCTGTTTTGTTATATGCGTCCATCTGCATCGCAGCGGCGCTTCAGGCCCTGCGGCGCCTTGCAGGGGCGCTATCCTGCTTCGCCGCGCGGTTACCGCCCGCAGACGGCGTCCACCACGCAGCGGATGCGGTCCATGGAGATCTCCGTGGGGAGCGTGCAGTCGGA
Organism: Candidatus Ventricola sp.; assembly: GCA_051886775.1. Taxonomy (GTDB): domain Bacteria; phylum Bacillota; class Clostridia; order Christensenellales; family Aristaeellaceae; genus Ventricola. The sequence continues at coordinate 9,149 of JBJEYK010000366.1, forward strand.
GCCGACGATGAACGGCTTGCCCTCCATCTCCGCGAGGATCCTGCGGGTGTGCTCGCGGATCTGCTCGGGCGTGCCGTCCACCAGCACGCCGCTGCGATCCTGGAAGCCGCCCAGGATGATGCTGTCGGGGAACAGCTCGGCGCCCTGCGTCAGGCTGACGTGGTTGTGGTAGACGCTCCAGTTGACCACCGTCGGGCGCAGCACGGTGAAGCGGGAGAAATCCACGTCGGATTTGCAGATGTGCAGCACGTCAAACGGCGTTTTCTCCTGAATATGGCGGTACAGCTTCTGCTCGAAGCCGGAAACGTGCTCCATGTATTCGTCGTGGAAGAACCACTTGGACTCGCCGCCCAGCGCCGCGTAGAAGATGCCGTCCGCGCCGGCCTCCAGCGAGCAGTCCACCAGCTCCATCAGCGTGTCGGTGAACATGTCGAACACGTCCCGCATCAGCTGCGGCTTTTCCCGGCAGAAGATCGACAGCCCGTACCCCATGCCGACATAGTTGCCGGAAAACCCGGTCGCGTGAAAGACCGAGGCGATCAGCCCGTGGATGGTGGCCAGGATGGGATACTCGCCGCGGGCCTGGTCGGCAATCCGCTTGATGATGTCCATCTGATCGATAAACTGCCGGTCCTTCCGGCCAAAGCGGCGGAACCTGCCGATATCCGCTGTGCTGAGGATTTTGCTTTCCCCGTCATAGAGCACGTTTTCGTTCATCACCTTGAGGATATCCGCGTCCGTCTGGCGCATGAAGTCCATGTGCGCGCGGATCGCCGCGTCGCCGTGGTGCATGCTCGGCGGAAAATGGAGCCAGAAGCCAACCGGTGCTCTGTCAATCGGCTTTCCCTCCAGGAGATGAAAAACCCGTTCCCTCTTGTTCATGTGCTTGAGCTCCTTTCGATCGCCATTCAGCCCCGATGCCATGCGCATTCACAGCTTGACTATTGGGCGCATCTCTGATATGATTAATGATATCATCAGCCGGGATCGTTGTCAACCCCTGACAATGAATTCTTCGTCATTCTCATCAATCTGTCCACTTCCGCCCGCATTTTGTGCCAAGATTCTTTGCTTCAATCCAAACAGGAGGTGTTTCGTATGGGTGTTTACGAGAACCGCCGCGCCCTCTTGCGGCAGGACATGCAGCGCGCGGGCATTGGCGCGCTCGTCATCGCGCCGTCCACTGACTACCTCTATCTGACCGGCAGCGCCCGGCAGGAGTCGCAGCGCATCGCGGCGCTGGTGCTCACCGGCGAACGCGCCGTGCTGCTCATGCCCGCCTTTGAATGCGGCAACGAGCCGAGCCTCGCCGCGTCGCTGGAGCTCTTGCCGTATTCGGACGACCAGGACGCAGCCGGCCTGCTGGCGGGGCTGCTGCCCGCGCGCGGCTGCGTGGCCGTGGGCCGCCAGCTGCGCGCCAGCCTGCTGCTGGCGCTTCAGTCGCTGCGCCCGGCCCTGCGCTGGCAGAATGCCGACAGCCTGCTCGTCCCCATGCGCAGCCGGAAGAGCGCGGAGGAGATCCGCACCATCGGGGAAGCGCAGCATATGGCCGAGCGCGCGCTGACGCGCCTGCTCAGCGAACCGCTGATCGGCAAAACAGAGCGCGCCATCGCCGCGCGCCTGCGCCAGCTTCGGCTGGAGGAGGGCTTTGACGCCGTCGGGGACGGGATCGTCGCCTCCGGCCCCAACACCGCCCTGCCCCATCACGTGAACGGCGAGCGGGTTGTCCGCCGGGGCGATGCGCTCATGTTCGATATCGGCGGCATGTACCGCGGCTACCGGGCGGACTTCACGCGCACGTTTGCCGTGGGCAGCTTGCCGGAGGGCTTTGAGGAGGTCTACGCCATCGTGCTGGAGGCGCACCTGACCGGGAAGCGCGCCGCCGTGCCCGGCGCGCAGGCGTCGGAGGTGGATCGCGCCGCCCGCGAGGTGATCGCCCGGGCGGGCTACGGCGAATGCTTCACCCACCGGCTCGGCCACGGCATCGGCCTGGACGTTCACGAAGCGCCGTTCATCGCCGCCGCCAGCGACGCGGTGCTGGTGCCGGGGAACGTCTTCTCCTGTGAGCCGGGCATCTATCTTCCGGGCCGCTTTGGCGTCCGCATCGAAGACCTGCTGGCGCTGGAGCCAGACGGCGCGCGCAGCCTCAACACGCTGAGCAAGCAGCTGACCATCGTGTGATGGCCATCGGAAAGGAGCTTTCATATGCAAAAAACAGATGCCCGCTACGCCCACTTCATTCAGATTCTGCGTGAGGAGCTCGTCCCCGCCATGGGCTGCACCGAGCCGATCGCCATCGCCTATGGCGCAGCCAGGGCGCGCGCCATCCTGGGCAGGCTGCCCGACCGCGTGCTGGTGGAGGCCAGCGGCAACATCATCAAGAACGTCAAGAGCGTCGTTGTGCCCAACACCGGCGGGCTTCGGGGCATCGAGGCCGCCGCTGCCGCGGGCATCGTGGCCGGGCAGGCCGATCGGATCCTGGAGGTCATCAGCGAGGTAAGCGACGCCCAGAAGCAGGAAATCCGCGACTTCCTCGCCCGCTGCGCCATCCGCGTCACCCCCTCCCCGAACGACATCGTCTTCGACATTCTCCTCACGCTGCACGCCGGGGAGGACTGCGTTCGCCTGCGCATCTGCGACTATCACACCAACATCGTGATGATCGAGCACAACGGACGCGTTCTGCTGGACAACGGCAGGATCAGCGGGGACGCGCAGGGGCTGACGGATCGCAGCTGCCTGTCCGTGGAGGCCATCCTCGACTTCGCCGACACCTGCGAGCTGGAGGATGTTCGCCCAATCGTCGAGCGCCAAATCGAATACAACTACGCCATCGCGCAGGAGGGGCTGAGGAATAGCTGGGGGGCCAACATCGGCTCCGTGCTGCGCGACTGCTACGGCACCGATATCAAGACGCGCGCGCGCTACATGGCCGCCGCAGGCTCGGACGCGCGCATGAGCGGCTGTGAGATGCCGGTGATCATCGTCTCCGGCAGCGGCAACCAGGGCATCACCGCCTCCGTCCCCGTGGTGGAATACGCCAGGGAGCTGGGCGTCAGCCACGAGACGATGGTGCGCGCCGTGCTGCTCTCCGATCTGCTGACCATCCACATGAAGACGGGCATCGGCCGGCTGAGCGCATACTGCGGCGCCGTCAGCGCGGGCTGCGCTGCGGGCGCCGCCATCGCCTATCTGCACGGCGGCG
>JBJEYK010000367.1:0-12330 GCA_051886775.1 Candidatus Ventricola sp.
CGAAGTTGATGCCCATGCCGGCGACGATCGGGATGATCAGCGCCAGCACGATGAACATGTTGCGGGAGAGACGACCGAACAGCTCGTAGATGACGTAGCTGGGCGTGTACCCGGAGAACACCATGCACACCGCGCACAGCACGATGAACATGATCGTCACGACGTTGTTGCGCGCAATCTCGCGCCAATTCTTCTTAACCACGGGTTGCACCTCCCGACTTGGTGAGCGCATAGAGGATGATGCCGTTGCTGATCAGGATGCGCAGCGTCTCGGAGATCGTCGAGCCGGGAATCAGCGCATTGGCCACCGGCATGCTCAGCGTCAGCACGCCCTGGAACAGGAACGTACCGATGACGACGTGGCTGATCTTCGCGCGGGACGTGCTCGCGCCGCCCAGCAGGATCGCCGACGCCGCCAGAAAGCCCATCTGTCTTGGCGCCTGATACAGCTGCATGAAGCCGTAGCTCTGGCCGTAGACGATGATGCCCACAGCCGCCAGCATCGTGGAAAGCATGGTGCCGATGATGCGCATGCGGTCGACGTTGATGCCGGTCGCCGCGGCAAAGCGCGGGTTCGCGCCCGCGGCGGACATCGCGATGCCGGTCTTGCTGCGCATGAACAGCCACATCAGGAAGCAGCACAGCGCGAAGAACAGCAGAAGGCCGGTGGGGATCGTGACGCCGAACAGCTCAAACGACAGGAAGTTGTTGAGCACATGCTTGTAGGCGCTCTGCAAGCCGATCGTGGTGCGCAGGCCATTGCCCAGCGGCCACTTCATGACCGGGCTCTTGAACGGGAGCACCAGCCACGCGATGCACATCAGCGACACGATGGAGAAGCCCACATAGGTCGTCACGCTCATCTCATCGCCCTTGAGGCGGTTGAGCAGCTGGCCGTAGAGATAGCCCGTGCCCGCGGCGATCACAAGTCCCACGGCGATGGCGAAGAAGAAGCCGCCAAAGCCGCTCATGCCCAGCTCGATGCACAGCAGGCCGCCGATCAGGCCGCCGATGATGCCGATGGGCATGCCCAGGTTCAGGCTGATGCCGCACTGGATGCCCGGCAGCATGCACAGCACCAGCACGCCGTTCATGCCAAGGCGCACCAGCGCGTTGCCCAGCTGCGTGGTCAGCGACAGATCGAGGATCAGCGCCAGCAGACACAGCAGCACGAAGAACATGCCGATGATCAGGCGCGGCACGCCCAGCTTGGCCACCAGCGGCGCATAGAAGAACACCGCCAGCGCCAGGATGATCAGGCCCACGGCGCTCAGCGCCAGCGTGCGGCCCTGGCGCATGATCGTGCCCAGGATGCCCGGATTCATGCCGCTGGTCGACGCCGCGCGGTCATACTGCGTCTCAAAGGTGTCGCCGCTGCGGGCCACGATCCCGGTGATCGTCGCCTTGAGCGAGACGAGGATGTCGTCGGTCAGCGCGGGGAAGATCTGCTTGATCTCCTCACACAGGCCGGCATACGCCGCGTCCACGTCGGCGCTCAGCGCGTTCATCGTCTCCGTGGCGACAAAGCCGGACAGGTCGACCTTCTCCTCCTCCATCGCCAGGTCGCCCTCGGCAGCCGCCTCGTCGGCAGCGGCGTCGTCGGCCTGCTGGGTCGCGGTGGCTTCATTGCGCTCGATGTATTCCGCCTGAGCGCGCGCTTCCTCGGCGAAGTAGGCTGTCTGCGCGGCGGCCATCGCGTTCAGCGCGCCCGCCAGCGGCGCGGTGTCAATCTCCGAGAGATCGACCTCGCCGATGCCCAGCTCCTCCGCCTTGGCAAGCGCTTCCTCCGCCGCCTTGGCGGAGGCCTCGCGCACCTCCTTCATGCCGCCGCCCTCCGCGCGCACGCGCTGGGTCGCGGCGGCCTTTTCCGCCGCCACATAGGCGTCCACTGCGCCGGCGCCGGCGGTGCCCAGGATCGCCTGCAGGCGCATGTCCTCCAGCATGGCGGTGCCGCGCTCGGATCCGCGCAGGGACAGGCCGTACAGGCCCACGCCGCCCATCACCGCCGCCAGCACGACGATGAGCACGCTGGCGATCAGCTGCCGCTTCGAGATATTGATCATGCGTTACGCCTCCTTCCCCGGCTTGATGCCCGACATCGCCAGACCGAAGTCCGCGTCCGGGCTGTTGACCGGCAGCACGTCGACGACCTCGCCCTCGGCTACGATGGCGATGCGGTCGCAGATCGACCGCAGCTCCATCAGCTCGGAGGACACCATCACGATCGTCATGCCCTGCTCCCGGTTGAGCTTGACCAGCGTCTCGAGCACCAGCTTCTTCGCGCCGATGTCGATACCGCGCGTCGGCTCGGAGACGAACAGCAGCTTCGGGTTCATCGTCAGTGCCCGGGCGATGCAGACCTTCTGCTGGTTGCCGCCGGAGAGCGTGCCCGTGTGCTGCACCGCGCCGAAGCAGCGGATATCCAGCTCCTTGATCATCCTGTCCGCATGGGCGCGGATCTTTCTGCCGTCCTTGAGCTTCGCGCCCAGGATGGACTTGGTGAACTCGCCGTTCACCTGCATCGCGTTGAAGACGATGTTGTCCTCGATGGACTCATCCAGCAGCAGACCCACGCCCCGGCGATCCTCGGAGACCATGGCCATGCCGCTCCTCAGCGCTTCGTGCGCGTCGTTGAGGCGCACCGGCTCGCCAAACAGCTCCACGTCGCCCTGGGCGTCATACACGCCCATCACGCCATTGGGGATGCCCACCTTGCCCTGGCCGGCCAGGCCGCCGATGCCGAAGATCTCGCCGACGTGCACATCCAGCGAAACGTCCTTCACCTGCTCGCCCGGCATATCCACTGCCAGGTGGCGGATCTTCAGCGCGACCGGCGCATCCTCGGCGAAGGTGCGCGGCTCGGCGGTGACGAACGCGGACTCGCCCTTGCGTCCGATCATCATCTCCGCCAGCTGGGTGACGTTGGTGTCCCTGGTGCGGGTTTCGGCGACGAACTGGCCGTCACGCAGGATGGTCACGCCGTCCGCAGCGGCGATGACCTCGTCCAGGCGGTGCGTGATGAAGATGATGGCGATGCCGCGCGCGGCGATATCCTTCATCACCCGGATGAGCTGCTCGGCCTCGCTCTCGGTGAGCACAGCCGTCGGCTCGTCGAAGACCAGCAGCTTCACGCCGGTCTTGTCGATCTCGCGGGCAATCTCGACGAACTGCATGTAGCCGACCGGCAGACCGGCCACCCTCGTATATTCATCAATGGACATGCCAACGCTGTCCAGCGCCTTGCGGGCGTCGCGGGACATCGCGGCCATATCCAGCGTTTCCAGATTCTTGCCAAAGACGCGGGAAAGCAGGCTGGGGGTTGCGATTTCACGGTTGAGCTTGATGTTCTCCGTGATGGTGAAGCCGGGCAGGAGCATGAACTCCTGATGCACCATGCCGATGCCCTTGAGCATGGCATCGTGCGGCGAGGCGATGTGCGTGCTCTGTCCGTCGATGAGCACCTCGCCCGCGAAGCCGCCGGTCGCATGGATGACGGGCATGCCAAAGAGCACATTCATCAGCGTGCTCTTGCCTGCGCCGTTTTCGCCCAGCAGGGCGTGAATCTCACCCGGGCGGACTTTGAGAGAGACATTGGACAGCACCGTGTTTTCTCCGTATTTCTTGGTGATGTCCTTCATCTCCAGAATGTACTCTGCGGCCAATGTCGTTTCCTCCTTGATGTGTTGGCGCCCTGGCGCCGAAAGAACGAAGAATCGAAAAGCGACCCGCCTCAACCAAGTAGAAGCGGGTCAGCTTGTGTTCAGCCAATCAGCTGGATCTCACCGGATTACTCGAGGTAGTCGTTGAAGTCGACCGCGCCGAGCAGGATGGTGTAGTAGTTGTTGTAGGTCACGCCGTTGGCGTCGGTGTAGTTGGCCACCACAGCGCCCGGAGCAGCCGCGTCAAACTTGGCGGTGATCGCAGCGGCATCGTTCTTCTCGGTGATGGTGCCCTCGATGTAATCCTTGGCGTACTCGGTCGCCACAGCGATGATCGCCATGTTCACCGGGGTCGGCCAGGTGGAGAAGCGGCCCACAGCGTCGTTCTCGGCGAGCTTGGCAGCGATCTGCTTGAGGGCGTCGGTGTCATCGCCGCCCACCTGCAGGGACTCGAGGCCCAGCGCGGCCGGGAAGGCATGATACGGGGACGGGCAGCACGGCTGCGGATAGTAGGCGTTCGGCTGGGCCAGAACGGCGGTCTGCAGCGGCTCCTGCATCGCGCAGTTGGTGGAGAAGAAGGCGACCTTCTTGCCCTCGAACTCCTTCATCTTCAGCGGCACATCCTCCAGGATGAACTGCTGCGCGCCGGAGACGCCAGCGTCGCCGGTCGGGTCGGGCGCGGTGGCCTCAACATACTGGATGCCCAGGGCAGCGCAGTTCTCCTCGAACTTCGCCTTGCGGGCAGCGATGGTCTCCATCGCCAGGTGGCGCGGGAAGGAGTAGTGCACGAACACCTCGACGCCCCAGTTGGCGCAGGTCTCGATGATGGCGTCGCCCTGAGCCGGCTCGTCGGAATAGAGCACCAGGTCAGCGGCGGCGGTAATGACGTCCGGATCCTCCTGCGGCACGCCGGCGATCAGCAGGATGTCGTCGCGCATCTCGCGGATCTTGTTGAAGGCGGGAGCAGCGCCCGGCACAGCCTGGCACATCACGATGGCCTTCACCTCAGGATCAGAGGCAAACGCGAGCAGCTTGGAGATGGTGGTCTCCGTCTCGGACATGAAGTTGTCCGGATAGGTGTCCCACACGATGTGGTCCTCGCCGTAGGTGGCGATGGCGCGCTCCGCGCCGCGGACCTCTTCCTCGCCCTGGGAGGTGGTGCCGGTCAGGACGGCGATCTTCCAGTTGCCCTCGGCAGCAGCGCCGCAGGCCAGCGCCAGGCAGAGCACGGCAGCCAGAGCCAGACAAAGCAGCTTCTTCATATGGATTCCCTCCAAATACTTTTTTCCTATTACATCACTCCGACACACGCGGAGTGTGAAAAGGCAACAGCAGGCGTGCGCGCAGCGGAAAAGATGACACTTGGTAAACGCCCGCGCGCGACCCCGATTGAAAATAACGGTATAATTATAGCACCCATCCCGCAGGCATGCAAGGGGAAATTTGCCAGCCCGGCCCTTTTTTCCGCATATTTTTTCACGATATGGCATGCAGTCTGCCCCGGCAGCGTTCCTTCCTGTCAACCGCCGGCAGCCGTCCCGCGCGCAGCGTGCCGCAGAAGGAAGCAGCCGCGGCGTTTCCGCCGCGGCTGTTGATTCGTTCTATGTCCGATACAGGAATGCGTCAGCAGACCTGCATCGCCCTGTTACGGCTTCTCCGGCACGGCCACGATGCGGCCCTCGCCATAGGGATCAGCGTAGGCTTCGCCCACGACGCCGCCCAGCGTGCCGGTGATGTAGTTGATGAGCACCTGGTTGTCCAGCATGACCTCATCCTGCAGCACCTTGCAGCCGGCGAACATGCTGTATCCGTCGCCGCCGTTCTTGAGCATGTAGTTGTGAGAGGCCAGCGTATAGGTCTTCGCCGGGTCGATGTCCTCGCCGCCAACCTTCACGTTCTTGACGCGGCGCTCGCCCGTCACGCCGGCGAACATCGTGTTCTCGTCCGCCACGGCGGTGGACTCGATGTAGGTGTGAATCTCATACGTCAGGCCGGACACCTGCAGGAACGCGCCCGACTCGCTGGGCACAGCGCGCGAGCCCCACTCCAGCGCATCCAGAATCTGCTGGCCGGTGACCTCGATGACGCACATCGCGTTGCCGAACGGGTGCACCTTCAGGATGTTGCCCAGCGTGATGTCGCCTTCCTTGATCGAGGTGCGGATGCCGCCGCCGTTGACAAAGGCCACGTCCGCGCCGGACAGGATGCGGTACGCGTCGGCGCACAGGTCGCCCAGGTTCGTCTCGGCATTGCGCACGATGCGGATGGGCGAGCCGTCGTCCTTCTTGGCGACCGGGTCGTTGATGGTCAGCTCGACGGCTGTCTTGGCGACGACCTCGGCCAGCTTGTCGCTCAGCGTGCCGGCCGCAGCGCTCACCGCGTCATACGCCGCATTGCGGATGCCCAGCAGCTCCGGCGCGGCCACATCGTTGTTCCACAGATACAGGTCGGTGCTCACTTCGCCCTTCGCGCTGATGCGCAGGCAGCCGATGCCCGCCAGCTTCGTGCCGCAGCCGGAGCGCAGCACGGTCTCGCCGGCCTTGTTGAGCATCTCCACCTGGTCGGTGTCGTGGCTGTGGCCGTCGAGGAAGGCGTCGATGCCCGTCGTCGCCGCGATCACGTCGGCATACGTCCAGGGCTGGCAGCTGGCCTCATTGCCCATGTGGCCCATCGCCACGACGTACTGGGCGCCCTCGGCGCGCGCAGCGTCCACCGCGGACTGAATCGCCGCGTAGAGCTTCTCGCCGGTCTCGTCCTGCATAAAGCCATAGACAAAGTTGCCCTGCTCGTCCTGGAAGTACTTGGGCGTGGAGGAGGTGATCGTCTTGGGCGTGGTCATGCCCACGAACGCGATCTTCACGCCGTCGAACTCCTTGATCACATAGGGCGCGAACACCAGCTCGCCTTCCTTATTGAAGTTGGCGCTGATGTAGGGGAAGTTCGCCTTGCCCGTCAATTCCAGGAAGCGGTCCATGCCGTAGTCAAACTCGTGGTTGCCCGGGACGGCGATGTCGTAGCCGACCGTGTTCATCAGCTCGATGATCGCCTCGCCGGTGGTCAGCGTGCCGATGGGCTCGCCCTGGATCGCATCGCCGTTGTCCACGAGCACCACATAGTTGCCCGCGGCCTCCAGGCTGTCGCGCATGGCCGCCAGGCCGGCATAGCCAAAGCCCTGATCGATGCCGCAGTGCGCGTCGCTGGTGAAGAGCACCACGACGTCGCGGGTCAGCCCAGCCGACTCGGCCAGCGCCGCGCAGCCGAGCAGCATGGCCATCGCCAGCAGCAGACACCAAATCCGTTTCATCAAAAAAGCCTCCTTTTTGTTCATCTTCCGGAATCCCCGTTCCGGCTTCCCCTTCATTATAACAGAGATTGCCGGTTATTCAAGGAAAACCCATCGAAACTTCCCATGAATTCTATGCAAAGCTGCCGCAGCCCGCAGCGCAAGCACCGGTGAGCGCGCTTTGCCGGCCTCTCCGATTACGCCTTTTTGTACTGCTCCAGCATCCGCTCGATATGCCGCTTGGCCGCGGCCTGCGCGCGCTGGGTCTGCTCCATGTCCGGGGACTGGTCGCCCATCAGCTGCACAAACTGGCTGACCTTCAGCCCCAGCGCGTCCTGCATGTCACGGTCGGAGCCCTGCGGCGCGACGAGGTAATAGCACAGGATCGAGTCCTGCTGGCCCATGCGGTGGGCGCGGTCCTCCGCCTGGCTGTGGACGGCGGGCGACCAGTCCAATTCTCCGAAGACCACGCAGCTGGCGCGCTGCAGGTTCAGCCCCGCCGCCGCGCGCAGCGAGATCACGCACAGGTCGCTTCGCCCCTCCATGAACGACGCGACGGCCTGCTCCTTGCGCTCGGCATTCTCCCGCCCGGTGACAAACACCGGGTGATATGCAGATAGTTCCTTCCGAAAAATGTCCATCACCGCATGATGGTGTGCAAAGAGCAGCACGCGCTCCCCGCTGTCCAGCAGTGCGCGCACGAACGCCGCCACAAACGGGGCCTTGGCCACGCCGGTGGCCTGGCGCTCGCCCGCCGCCACACGCTCCTCGAGCAGGGCGCGCTCCTTCGCGTCGGGATGAAGCGCGCTCAGGCTGCCCAGCAGCTCCATCACCGGACGCATCAGCTCGCGATAGACCCGGTCATCCGAGTCGATCTCCTGCACCAGACGGCGCTTGGGCGGCAGCTCAGCGAGCACCTCCAGCTTCGTCCTGCGCAGGATCAGCCCCTCGCGGCGCAGATGCGCGCCCAGCAGCGCGGGATCGCGCACCAGATGCTGACCGTAGCCGTCGCACCACTCGCGGGTGAAGCTCTCCCAGTCGCCCAGGCAGTGAAAGTCCAGGATGTTGACCACATTCCAGATCTCCGCGCCGCGGTTGTAGATCGGCGTTCCGGACAGCCCGATGACCCGCTCGCACTGCTCCGCCAGCAGGCTGGCGGCGGAGTACTTCTCTGTGCCGCCGTGGCGCAGCTCCTGAATCTCGTCGAACACCACTGCGCGGAAGCCCGCCTCCGGCAGCACCCGCTTCCAGCCGCGCAGCAGCAGATAGTGAACGATGTACACGTCCGCCTCGGGCAGCGCGTACGGCTTCAGCCCGCGGATCACATGCACGCGCGGCGTCTCACCCGCCACGCGCAGGAAGCGAAGCGTCTCGCGCTCCCAATTGCGCACAAGGTGCGGCGGCACCACCAGCAGCGCGGGCAGCGCGCCCGTCGCCGCCAGGCAGGCCAGCGCCTGCACCGTCTTGCCCAGACCCATCTCGTCCGCCAGCAGCGCGCGCGGATTGGCCAGCAGAAAGCTCAGTCCCTCCTGCTGGAAGGGGCGCAGCTCTCCGGCGAACGTCCCCTCCGGCGGCACGGCGCGCCGGGGCAGCGACGCTGCGCGCGCTCTCTCCACGGCATGCGCCTGTGCCTGCGCCAGCGAACGCTGCCACAGCGCCCGGTCGCGCTCGGCGATGGCCAGCGGATAGCGCATCATCAGCCAGTTCACCTCGCCGATGATGCGCCGGTTGGCTGTGAAGCGCGCCTCGCCGCGCCTGCGTTCACTGCCGGGGAACAGCCGCTTGGCCATCTCCGTCACGCACGGCTCGCCCCTGATCGTCCAGCATTTGCTGCGCCTGTTATAGGAGAGCGTGCCGTAGATATGCCCCGTCTGCGGGGCCTCGCGCAGATACGCCGGCAGCAGGGCTTCCTCCCGGGCTTCCATGGCGCGCGCCTCCTCTCCTGTTTCCCTCACGGCAGGCTGATCCCCCACAAGCGCTCCAGCGAGAGCATCGTCACCCGCTTGCCGCCGATCGTCCTGGGCAGATTGACGCCCCGCGGGGCCATCACCACCAGCTCCGCCACCTGCTCGCAGGCGGCATAGCGCCGCAGCTGGGAGAGCAGCGCACCGCTGCGCGGACGGCTTTTCTTGATCTCAATGCCAATCGTACCCGCCAGAAAGTCAATCCGGCAGCGAGGAGCCAGCCGCGCCTCGTGCTGCGCGGCGATCCCTGCGGCCTCCAGCGCCCGGGCGGCCTGCTCATGCAGCATGTCCTCCGTGCCGGCTGCGTCGCAGCGGATCGCAGACAGCGCCGCGACCACCGCCTCGCGCGTCGTTTCGTCCATGCGCATTCCTCCCTGCCGCCCGTCTTCTCCTGCGTATTGTACCACGCCGCGCGCAGGCCGGCAAGCCATCGCGCGAAACCGGCGCATCTTCCTCTTGCATCCGCGCCGTTTTTGCTGTATGATGGTCAATAGATATATCCTGATGAAAGCTGAAGCATTCGCCCGCGCAGCCGCGCCGGCGACCGCGCATATCGAAAGGAGCCGATCTGATGATGAAATCCCTCCGCCGCCTTGCAGCGCTGCTGCTGTGCCTGCTGCTGACCTGCGTGAGCACCGGCGCAATGGCTGCGACCAAGCTCAGCAAGACCTTCACGCAGAAGCCCACCCTGAATGTCCGTCTGAGTAGCACCAAAGCATACAGCGGTGAATACGCGAGCTTCACGGTCACGCCCAATGTCCCTGGCTTTCTGACCGTCCAGCTCCTCACGCCGGACGGCAGCGTCGTCCTCGTGCTGGAGGATCAGACGGAAATCCACACCAAGGCCAACTCGTTTGACTACTGCGCCAAGGACAACGCGGGTGTGCCGCTGCCCGACGGCGAATACCAGCTGGCCTTCAGCATGGTTTCCCAGTACGGCGTGGAGTCCGCGGTCGTCACCAAGAAGCTGACTGTCCGCACGCACACCGTGTATGACGACGACGGCAACCCGATCCCCGTCGCCACCACTGCGCCCGGCAGCATGGCCGTCCTGTCCGTCTCCGCCGGAACGACCGGCAGCACCGTCTCCGCGATGGCCACCGCCGCCCCTCTGGGCACGCCTGTGCCAAACAGCAACACGATGACGTATGCCGCCGGCACCTTCTCCATGGGCGAGGAGGGCCTGCTCATCGGCGTGGGCGTCACCGACACCGCCGACCAGCAGGATGCCGGCTTCTGGGGCCTGACCGCCGACGCGACCGACGAGCAGATTTGGGCTGCGCTCACCCGCAAGCTGACCGGCGTGGACGTGGGCGAGACCGAATCCGCTTACATCTACGATTCCGTGAGCGAAAGCCGCAAGCGCTTGGGCACGATCTCCGGCATCTCCCAGGGCGTCAATGTGGTTGCCGAGCGCACGGACGGCTGGTCGCTCGTCGAGGCCTATCGCAACGAGGACGGCGCCTTCGTGCGCGGCTACATCCGCACCAACAAGCTGCGCACCTCCGAGCCGAACACCACCTACGGCCTGGTGATCGACAAGGCTACGCAGATGCTCTATGTCTACAAGGAGGGTGTGCGCGTTGGCTCCTGCCGCGTGTCCACCGGCCTGCCGACGCCCAAGTATCCGCACCGTGAGACGCCTGCCGGCGAGTTCATCACCGTCACCCGCCGCGGCACCACCGAGTATTACGGCAACGGCTACTGCAAGTACAGCATCCGCCTCAACGGCAGCTATCTCCTGTGCGAGATTCCCTCCACCAAGAAAAACGGCACCAACTTCTCCATTCTGGAGACGCTGCTCGGCCAGAAGGCGACGCGCGGCAACATCGCCATCGCGCACGATGCCTCCGCAGACGGCGGCATCAACGCCGAGTGGATCTGGAACATGACCGACGCCAACAAGCGCGTCAAGGTGCTCATCTTTGACGACAAGCCTCGCACTGAGGTGCCCGTGAGCAGCACGAAATAAGCCAGTACATCAGTCAAGGGCCGGAGCGAAATGCTCCGGCCCTTGTTGCATTGCATCGCTCAGGGCTGTGCCGTCACGCGCCCTTCCTCCCCGACAGAATCATGCCGAACAGCCCGCCCGCCGCCAGGCCCATGCCCAGATCCGCCAGATAGCCGGTCATCTCCACACGGCTGCCCATCAGCAGACAATAGCACACGACGCCCAGCGCCATATACACAAGCCCCACGCACGCGCCGCGCAGCGCGCCGCTCTGCGCCCCGCCGGACAGCGCTGAGGCCACGCCCGCCAGGATCGCCACAAACTTGACCACCTGGTTGATCGCGGTGATCGCCTGATCGCTGGCGTCCCACCAGTTGAGCAAAAGCGCGAAGGCCGCGATGGCCAGCACCGTGATGCTTGCGCCCACCAGCACGCCGCGCACCACCGCGCCCAGCGCGCCCGTGCTCCTGCCCCTGCGCATGCCGCGGCGCACGGATCGCCGGAAGGAATCCAGCCCGCGCTCCCGTTTCATCGGCTGCGACGCCGCCTGTCTGTTCATGAAATCCCTCCCATAATCAAACCGGCATGCTGCCGGCGGCATCACCGACGCTGCCATGCAAATCCTGCATCCTCCGGGCCAGAGTCCGGTGCTTTGCGGAAGGATTCACATCACAAACGCCCCGCTTTGTCATGGTCAACCCTATGACGAAGCGGGGCGCGATATGCAGGAGCGGGAATCAGACGAGCTGCTCGGCGTCGTTGGTCACGGAGAGCTGCTCGACGTTGCGGATGGCCCAGCGCGCAAAGACCAGCTGGGTCTTCTGCTCGCCGACCTCGACGGTCAGCACGTCGTCCTTGATGCGCACGATGGTGCCGTAGATGCCGCCGATGGTGCAGATGCGGTCGCCCACCTTGAGGCTGTCGAGCATCTGCTTGGCCTCCTTGTCCTTCTTGCGCTGCGGACGGATCAGCAGGAAGTAGAACACGACGAAGATCAGGATCATCGGCAGGAGCTGAATCACCAGCGCGATGATCTGAGAGCTCATGGGGATCTCCTCCGCGGCGGCGGCGGTCGCGTCGGCAGTGGCGGTGGCGTCAGCCAGCAGGTTCATGAGGGTATACTCCATAGGAAAGACACATCCTTTCAAAGAATACGAAAGCTAACCGGACTATTATACCCTGTTTGCAGAAAAATGGCAAGCGCCGTGCGAAAAAATCGCCATTGACCCGCGCCATTTCACGCACAGGATCAGAAGTTCCGGCTCATGTCGTAGCGATTGAAGAAGTCGCGGCGGAATTCCTCAAAGCGATCCTCCTCGATGGCGGCGCGGATGCGCTCCATCAGGCGGATGAGGTAACGCAGGTTGTGGATGGTCGCCAGGCGTCCGCCGGTGATCTCCCCCGCCTTGAGCAGGTGGCGGATGTACGCGCGGGAGTAGTTGCGGCAGGCGTAGCAGTCGCAGCCCTCCTCGA
>JBJEYK010000368.1:0-2503 GCA_051886775.1 Candidatus Ventricola sp.
TGCGGTCATACGGCAGCGTGACGGACATGTCGCCGTCCAGCGCGCTGACCGCCAGGATGGCGCCCCTGTCCACTGTGCGCAGCAGCTCGCCCGTCTCGTTGTCGGTGATCTCCGTCTCCCCCAGCACGTGCGCGGCATAAGGATACCAAACCGTGCCCGGGACATACGGCCCATACGGGTTGCGCCGCGTGAAGTAGCGCAGGTGATCCGCGCGGACGTAGCCCTCCGCGTCGCCCTTCTTCACATGCGCCCACTGGCCGTCGGTGTCCATCACATCGACATATTCGTCCTGATAGACCGTGCCCATCAGGCGCGATTCGGAGTCCTTTTCCTTGCGGATGGACAGGTTCACATCGGCCATGGCGCTGTACACCGCTTCGAATTCAGGCGCGGGCATGTATTCCGGCGGAATCTCGATGTCCTCGCGCGCCGGGGCAAGCTCCCGGATCGGATCGGCCAGCACATAGCCGCGCACGCCCTGCTTGACGACGGTGTACCACGTTTCGCCCAGCTCCAGGATGTAGACCGTCTCGCCCTCGGATAGCGTCTGCAGGCGCTGGGCGGACTTGTTCTTCTTCGCGCGGACGGTCAGCTCCTTGCCCGCCACGCCCAGATACAGCGCGTCCGCCGCGTCGTTATAGCCCGCCGCCGCGGCCAGATCGTCCACATTCTTGGAGAGGATGTAGCCCGTTGTGCCGTCCTTCTCAATCCTGGTCCACGTCTCGCCGAATTCGATGATGCTGACAAACTCTCCTGCCTCCACGCTGCCCAGCTTTTTGGCGGAGGTGGATTTCTTCTCTCGTATGGTCATGTCCTTGGTGACCGCACCGGTGTACAGGATTTCCTGCGCCGAGGCCAGGGCGGCAGATGCCAGCAGCAGCGCAAGAATCAGAAAAGAAATGCGTGTTTTCATGTGTCCTTCCTTCACGATGTCAGCATGGTGTCTCACCGGGGTGAAAAGATGATCTGATGCAAAAAGGGGCTGTGCGGAAGCTGCGCCGCAAAGCGCTTCGTCCGCATCAGTCCCCCTTCGTAAGCCTGTGCACGGCGATTACTCGTCGTCCTCGCCGTTGGGCTCCTCGTCCTCGTCAAAGACCTTGCGATGGCAGTTCGGGCAAAGATGCTCCTCCTCCATGTCGAAGGCTTCCTCGTCGAAGAAGATCACGGTGCCGCAGTGCGGGCACTCGTACTCGATCAGGCCGTCGCCGTCCTCATCGTCATCGTCCTCGTCATCCTCGTCGTCCTCGTCGTCCTCATCCTCGGAGAACAGCGCCTCCTCCATGTCGCTGACGTCGCTGTCGATCTCCTCGACATACTCACGCAGCTCCTCGAGCTTCGCCTCATTCTCCTCGCAGGTCGCGGCAAAGGCCTCCATCGTCTCGATCATTGCGAGCATCAGCTTGCCCTTGTCGCTCTCGCCGTTGACGCCAAGGCCCTCCGCCAGGCCCTTGAGATACGCTACTTTTTCGCCCATCTTGCTCATGGTCAGGCCGCCTTTCTGGCGCTTACGCGCGGGACATGTAGGAACCGTCGCGGGTATCCACGCGGATCTTGTCGCCGATGTTGATGAACAGCGGCACCGCGATCTGGTAACCGGTCTCCAGCGTCGCCGGCTTGGTGGTGTTGCTGGTGGTGTCGCCCTTGAAGCCGGGCTCGGTCTCGGTGACCTCGAGCACGACAAAGTTCGGCGCGTCCACGGAGAAGGCCTTGCCCTTGAAGAAGCGGATGGTGGCCATGGTCTCCTCCTTCATGAAGCGGATGGCATCCTCAACCTGATCCAGCGTCAGCGGGATCTGCTCGAAGCTCTCCGGATCCATGAAATAGTAGAACTCGCCGTCGTTATAGACGTACTGCATCTCCTTGGTCTCGATCGTCGCGCGCGGCTGCTTATCCGTCGGGTTGAAGGAACGCTCGACGACGGCGCCGGTCATGACGTTCTTGAGCTTCGTGCGCACGAAGGCCGCGCCCTTGCCCGGCTTGACGTGCTGGAAATCAACGATCGTCCAGACGCCGCCTTCCCATTCGATCGTCACGCCCTTACGGAAATCGCCTGCAGTAATCATTTGGAATCCCTCCATATTGCTGTTCTTATTCATGTATGCCGCCGCGTTGGAAAACGGCGTATGGCAAAGTACACTCGCATAGGGATTGTATCACGTCTTCGTCAAAAGATCAAGTATTTTCTCATCGCGCGCACCGCGCAGGCGGAAGCTGGCGCGCACGGGCCGATCAGCCCCCGTCCGTACCGGACTCGAAGGCGGCACGCAGCTGCTCCATGGCCTTTTTTTCGATGCGCGATACATAGCGCCGCGCCTATTGTAAACGATCACCCGCGGGCGGTGCCCGCTTCCACTTCCGAACAGCTTTGTAAAAGCAAGCCATTCAGTGCCCGCTGTACGGTTTTTGCGCAGCTTCCTATCATCAGGAAATCGCTTCCAGTTCCCGGAAGCGGAACCGAATGATGATTTGCTTGTCCTCCGTCAGCTCCACGCGCTCGATGAGG
>JBJEYK010000369.1:0-12226 GCA_051886775.1 Candidatus Ventricola sp.
CTCGGCGTAGGCCAGGCCCTTCAGGCCGGCGTCCTCCAGCGTGGCGAGCAGCTCCTGGCCGATCTCGCCGTCGAGCACCGCGTAGGCCTCCTCGTTGGTGGCGAACAGATACGGCATGTCCAGCACGCCCATCATCTCGGAGAAGTTGACGAAGGGGCCGCTGGTGATGATGCCCATATCCAGCATGCCCATGGTCATGGAGTCGAGCATGTCGCTCTCGCCGCCCAGGGTGCCGTTGGGATAGATCTCGATCTTGTATTCACCGTTTGTGCGCTCGGCCACCAGCTCGGCGAACTTCTCCGCCGCGACCTGGAAGGAGTCCTGCTCGTTGACGGTGGTGCCCAGCTGGAACACGGTCTCCGCCATCGCGGACGCAGACACGGCCAGCGCCAGCGCCAGCACGAGGATGGTCATCAGTTTCTTCATGGTTGTTTCCTCCATTGTGAAAAATTGCATAAAGGGAAATGTGCAAAGCCCATTTTACACCGTTTCCGGAATTTGTCAACAAAATTCATGTGGCGAGTGAAAAGGATTCATCTGACTGACGTGACGATGCAATAAAGTAGCGCGAAGACCGCAGGCAAGCGCGCTGCGGTCTTCGGCTATCAGAGGAGGTGTCTGGCGGAAGGGCGCGCCTTCCGCCCGCCATCGCCCGGGCGTGCCATGTGCCGGGCGGCGGCGCAATCATGACGATGGCGGAACCGAACGGCAGGGGGACGTTCATCCTGTGATGAAAGCTGAAGCTCCCGGGCTGCGGCTGTGTCGCCGCAGCTCCTCG
This sequence comes from Candidatus Ventricola sp., assembly GCA_051886775.1. Lineage (GTDB taxonomy): Bacteria > Bacillota > Clostridia > Christensenellales > Aristaeellaceae > Ventricola. The sequence goes on from JBJEYK010000369.1 coordinate 779, forward strand.
GGCATTATGCTGCCCGGCCCGGCGCAGGACATGCTGGGAAAATGTGGAAGTGAAGCGGTCAGCCCGGGATCACCCGCGCGAAGATCTCGTCCGGCAGCGTCGCCCCGCTGACCTGCACCACCGCAGACGACACGCGATTGGCCAGCGCAAGGCTCTCAGCCAGCGGCCTTTCGCGGCACAGCCCCAGCAGCGTCGCCCCGCAGTGCGCGTCGCCCGCGCCGATGGTGTCGGCCACGCGCGCTGCCGGGACGCCGGGCACGGTGTAGAGCGCGCCGTTTTCCAGCGCGCGCACGCCTTCGCCGCCCAGCGTGCAGAGCACGGGCGCGCCGGTTTTGGCGTGCAGGGCGCGCATCGCGCCGTCCACGTCGCCTGCGCCGGAGAGCGCCAGCGCCTCGCCCGCGTTCAGGTGGAGAATCGGATGCAGCGCCAGCAGCCGCGCGGTCAGCTCGGGGCGCACGCGCATGCCGCGCGGGCCGGGTGCGTACACCAGCGTGCCGATGGGCGCGTGCTCCAGCCAGGCGACCAGCGCCTCGCCCGTGCGCTCCTCGATCTCCAGCCCGCAGACATAGCCGTAATCGAAGCGCTTGCCCGCGTGCGGGGCCATCCAGGCGGGATCAAACGTGTATTCCACGCCGTGCACGGAGACGAACGTGCGCTCGCCGCTGCGCTCCACGAAGCAGTAGCAGCAGCCGTTCTGTTCGCACGGCAGGTCGACGTAGTCCGTCAGCCCCAGCGCTTCGAGCTGTTCGCGCACGAAGCCGCCGAACACGCCCTGCCGGCCCACGGGCGTGACGAAGGTCAGGTCGGCGCCCGCCCGGTGCAGGATGTTGGCGACGTTGTAGGCGCAGCCGCCCACGGCGAAGCGCTGGGACTCGGGGCGAAGGTTTTCCTCTGTGCGGGGGAGGTGATCGATGCGAAGGATGACATCCACGCAGGTGGAGCCGATGACGAGCACGTTTTTCATACCATGTACCTCATTGTGTTCTGGGCGGGCAACCCGCCATCAGCAGTATACGACGCTTGAACGCCCGCGTCAATTGTGCTATATTGATGCCGGAAAAAAACCGTGCGCGGATGGAGGAACGACACGATGGATGAGCAGAAGATCAAACAGATGACGGACATGGCCCGGGCGCTTGGGCCGTATATGACGGGTATCCGCCGGGAGCTGCACCGCTTCCCGGAGACGGGCTGGCTGGAGATGCGCACCAGTGCGCTGATTGCCGCGGAGCTGACGCGCCTGGGCTACCGGGTGATCACGGGCCGCGCGGCGTGCGCGGCGGGCGCGCGCATGGGCGTGCCGCCTGAGAAGGTCACGCAGGAGCACCTGGCGCGCGTGCTGGCCTTTGGCTGCGAGGAGGCGTTCCTGACCGGCGACATGCGCGAGGGCTTCACCGGCGTCGTCGGCGAGCTGCGCTGCGGCGCGGGGCCGGTGCTGGCGCTGCGCTTTGACATCGACGCGCTGGGCATGCAGGAGTGCGACGCCGGTACCCACCGCCCCGCGCGCGAGGGCTTTGCCAGCTGCATCCCCGGCAGCATGCACGCCTGCGGGCACGACGGTCACGCGGCCATCGGCCTGGGCGTGGCGCATGTGCTCGCTGCGATGAAGGACAGCCTGCGCGGCACGGTGCGCCTGCTCTTCCAGCCGGGCGAGGAGGGGGCGCGCGGCGCGCGGGCGATGGTTGAGGCGGGTCACCTGGACGATGTGGATGTGTTCATTGGCTCGCACATCGCTCCGACGGACAGCCTGGACGACGGCGACGTGACCCCGGGCACCTACGGCTCCCTGGCGACGACCAAGTACGACGTGATCTTCTGCGGCGAGGCGGCGCACGCGGGCGGCTTCCCGGAAAAGGGCCGCAACGCGCTGCTGGCCGCGGCCTCGGCGGCGCTGGCGCTTGCCGGCATCGCCCGCCACAGCGAGGGTGCCAGCCGCGTGAACGTGGGCACGCTGCACGCGGGCACCGGGCGCAACGTCGTGCCCGACCGCGCCGTGATGCAGGTGGAGGTGCGCGGCGAGACGACACAGATCAACCGCTATGTCGCCGATCGCGCGCGGGAAATCTGCGAGGGCGCGGCGCAGATGCAGGGCTGCTCGGCGGAGATTGTGAAGATGGGCGAGGCCGAGGGGCAGCACAGCGACGAGGCGCTGCTCCGGCGCGTTGCTGACATCGTGCGCCGCGATCTGCCGCAGCTGCGCGTGAGCAGCGTGATCAACGCGAAGAACTGGGGCAGCGAGGACATCTCCGTGATGATGAACCGCGTGCAGGAGCGCGGCGGCCAGGCGACATACATGCGCGTGATGACCCCAATGGCCGGGGCGCAGCATACGGTGACGTTCGACTTTGACGAGGAGGTGCTCCCGCGCAGCGTAATGGTCTTTTGCGCGGCGGCGCTGGATGTGCTTTCGGGGGAATCCGCATGACGACGCTGCTGGAAAACGCGTATGTCCTCACGATGGACGACGCCTTCACGGCGTATCCGCGCGGCTGGCTGCTCGTCCGCGGCGGGCGCATTGCGGCGCTGGGCGAGGGCGCGTACCCGGGCGGGGAGACGATCGACGAGCGCATCGACTGCCGGGGCGGTATTCTGCTGCCAGGCTTTGTCAACACGCACTGCCACGCCTCGATGGTGCCCTTCCGCACGATGGGCGACGACTGCGCCGACCGGCTGCGTCGCTTCCTCTTCCCGCTGGAGAACGAGGCGATGACGCGGGAGCTGGTGTACGCCGGGGCGAAATACGGCATCGCGGAGATGCTGCTTGCCGGCATCACCACGTTTGCGGACATGTACTACTTTGAGGACGAGGTCGCGTGCGCCTGCCAGGAGATGGGCATGCGCGGCTATCTGGGTGAGACGATCATCGGCCAGCCGACGTGCGACAGCCCCGCCCCCTACGGCGGCTTCGCGCTGGCGGAGCGGATGCTCGCGGACTGGCGCGGCTGCGACCTGGTGCGCCCGATCCTCGCGCCGCACGGCACGACCACCTGCGACGCGGATAGCCTGCGGCGCGCGCACGCGCTGGCTGAGCGCTATGCCACGCTGATGACGCTGCACGTCAGCGAGATGGATTACGAGCTGCGGCACTTTGCCCAGCAGGGCACCACGCCCATGGCGTATCTGGATGCGCTGGGCGCGGCGGACGCGCACCTGCTGGCGGCGCACTGCATTCACCTGACGCCGGAGGATATCGCGCTCATGCAGGCGCGCGGCGTGCGCGTGGCGCACTGCATCGGCAGCAACACCAAGGCCGGCAAGGGCATCGCCCCGGCGAAAGCGCTCGCACAGGCGGGCGTCCCGCTGGGGCTGGGCACGGACGGGCCGTCCTCCGGCAACACGCTGAGCCTGTTTGACCAGATGCGCCTGTTCGCCGTCTGCCACAAGACGGCCAATCGCGACCGCAGCCTGTTCCCCGCGCGCGAGATCGTGGCCATCGCCACGCGCGGCGGCGCGCGCGCGCTGGGCGCGGAGGGGGAGCTGGGCTGCCTTGCGCCGGGCATGCGCGCAGATGTCGTGCTGGTGGGCGCCGATGGGCCGAGCATGTTCCCGGTCTACAACCCCTATTCCGCGCTGGTGTACGGCGCGGGCGCCGCCGATGTGAGGCTGGTGATGGTTTCGGGAAGCGTCCGCGTGCGGGACGGTCGGTTGGTCGGCTGCTCGCTGGAGACGCTGCGAGAGGCGCTGGCCGCGCAGATGGGGCCGTTCATGAAGGCGGCGGAGAGGTATGCGGATATCATCTGAGCAGGATTGCGGTATGCCGCGGGGATCAGCGCGAAGCGGACATGGGTCGATGTCCCTTGGCAGGCTTCAGGGCGGCAGCCCTGACGGATCCCGGTATCACAAAGCGTGACGGCGGATTTGCTCAGAGCTTGATGCAATTTGAGAGCAGCGATTCAGGATCAAGGGTGAAGATCGGCACAGAACTCAGAACGCCGCATTTTCCCGCCGCCAGAATCCGAACGAATGCCGGGAAGCGTTGACTTCTGTTCGGTACCTGTGGTAGAATAGGACGTCATATCGCCGAACGTTTCGGCGCAGAAAGGAAGGAACTGTCGGTGAATCGCAGAATGAACCTCGTCTGGCCGCTGCTCATCCTGCCCGGCGCGCTGTTTGTGATCCTCTTCATGCTGGTTCCACTGTTTTCGCTGTGCTTCGCGACGTTTTTCCCCGACCAGTCCTTCTCGCTTTCCTCCTATTTTTCGCTGTTTAAGGACGTGTATTTCCAGCAGGTGTTCATGCGCTCGATGCGGCTGAGCCTGCTGAGCACGTTCGTGTGCGCGCTGCTGGGCTTCCCCACGGCGTATTACATCAGCAAGTACTCGCGGCACAAGGGCATGATGATGGCCTTCGCGGTGTTCCCGATGTTCACCAGCCCGGTCGTGCGCTCGTTTTCATGGATGGTCATCCTGGGCAAGCGCGGCATCGTCAATCAGTTCCTGGTGGCGATCGGGCTGTTTGCCAAGCCGCAGAGCCTGCTGTACAACGAGTTCTCCATGACCGTGGGCTTCGTACAGCTGTTCCTGCCGCAGATGATCCTCTCGCTCATCGGCGTGATGGACGGCATCAGCGACGACCTGACGCTGGCTGCGGGCAATCTGGGCGCGACGAAGCTGCGGTCGTTTTTCCATGTGGTGTTCCCGCTGAGCATTTCCGGCCTGGTGACCGGCAGCGTGCTCGTGTTCACCGGCTGTATGACCGCCTATACCACGCCGCAGCTGCTGGGCGGCACGGATACGCGCGTGCTCTCCACGATGGTGTATCAGTACGCCATGAGCCTGCGCGACTGGACGCAGGCCTCAGTCGTCGCCGTGGTGATGATCGTGGTGACGATGGCGGTGTCCAGCGCGTTCAATGCCCTGTGCAGGAAGATCAACCCGATGGCGTAAGGAGGAAACACCATGGCGCTTCTGGAACTGTCCAACATCACCGCCGGATACGACAAGAATGTGATCCTGCGGGATTTCAACCTCAGCGTGGAGCGGGGCGAGTTCGTCAGCCTGCTGGGCTCCTCCGGCTGCGGCAAGACCACCTGCCTGCGGCTGATCGCGGGCTTTGCCGACCCGATGGCCGGCAAAATCCTCTTCGACGGCAAGGACTACACGCATGTGCCGCTGCACAAGCGCAACTTCGGCTTCGTCTTCCAGAGCTACGCGCTGTTCCCGCACATGACGGTGTTTGACAACGTCGCCTTCGGCCTGAAGATGCGCGGCGTGGACAGGCAGACCATCCGCCGCGAGGTGCTCCGCATGCTGGAGGTCGTCGATCTGGCGGGCTTTGAGGGGCGCCTCCCGCGCGAGATGAGCGGCGGCCAGCGTCAGCGCGTGGCCCTGGCGCGCGCGCTGGTGATCAAGCCGGATCTGCTGATGTTCGACGAGCCGCTGTCCAATCTGGACGCCAAGCTGCGCGTCAAGATGCGCGTGGAGATCCGCCGCCTGCAGCAGGAGCTGGGCTTCACGGCGATCTACGTCACGCACGACCAGGAGGAGTGCTTCGCCATCTCCGACAAGGTCGCCATCATGAACCAGGGCGTCATCGAGCAGATGGGCACGCCGGGCGATATCTACAACAACCCCAGGACGGAGTTCATCGCGCACTTCGTCGGCTTTGAGAATTTCTTCCCGCTTACGCGCGTGGGCGAGGGCTGCTTTGTGACGGAGAACGGCGTGCGGCTGACCGCCTCATCCGACCGCGCGGGCGAGCGCTTCAAGGGCTGTATCCGCCCGGAGGACGTGAAGGTCTTCGCTGCGGGCGCGGACGTGCCCAACGCCGTGCCGGGCCGCGTGACGGTCAGCACCTTCCTGGGCAAGCACATCCAGCTCAACGTGATGACCGACATCGGCGAGATGGTGGTCAGCACGGACAAGGTTTTCCCCATCGGCGAAGGCGTGACGCTCTCGCTGATGGAAAACAAGATCATCCTCATCGATCAGCCCTGAGGACGATCCCATACAATGGGCGATGAACCCACACTTCAACAGGAGGAACCGCACATGAAGAAGATCCTTTCCCTGCTCGTGGCCGCGCTGCTCATCGCGAGCCTGGCCGCCTGCGCCATGGCCGAGGGCAAGCCCTTCGAGGGGCAGACCCTGACCATCAGCACCTTCAAGTTCAACGCCGAGCTGCTCCAGAAGAACATCTACGATCCGTTCATGGAGATGACCGGCTGCACGATCGTGGCCGACGGCGCGAGCAACGCGCAGCGCGTGACCAAGATCATCGAGGCGCCGCAGGACTACGACGTGGTCATCATCGGCGACATGTTTGTCAAGCAGCTGATGGACGCCGGCGTCATCGATACCATCGACGCCAGCGCGCTTTCCAACCTGTCCGGCATCTACGAGGCGGCCCGCGCGCCGATGGGCGCGGAGTACGGCCCGGCCTACACCTTCAACCGCCTGGGCATCGTCTATGACGCGGCCTACTGCGATGTGGAGATCAAGAGCTTTGCCGACCTGTGGAACCCGGAGCTGGCCGACTCCATCGCCATCCCGGACATGACCGCCACCACCGGCCCGATGTTCTACTGGGCCGTCGCCGAGACCTTCGGCCTGACCCCGGGCGCCGACGACGAGGCGATCTTTGCCAAGCTGGCTGAGCTCAAGCCCAACGTCGTGAAGACCTACACCAGCGCCAACGACACCATCACCATGCTCAACCAGGGCGAGGTCTCCGTGGCCGTGCTGCTGGATTACAGCTACACCACCGCCAAGAACGCCAACCCGGACTACATCTGGGTCGATCCGGTCGAGGGCTCCTTCGCTGGCTACAACATGCTCAACGTCGTCAAGGGCACCGAGGTCAAGGACCTGGCGCTGGCGTTCATCGACTTCTATCTCAGCCATGACGTGCAGCTGGCCGAGGCGGTCGACGGCGTGGATAGCCCGGTGTGCACCTCCGTGGAGCTGACCGAGGAGCAGGCCGCGAACTTCACCTTCGGCGAGGAGATGGTGGCATCCCTCAAGTTCATCGACTGGGATGTCGTCACGGCCAACCTGGCGAAGTGGATCGAGAGCTGGAACGCGACCTTCTCCGTTCAGTAAATCCGGATTGCCCCGCGCGGGGCTGACATGCTTGGGAGTGTATCGCCATGAAAAAGAAGAACGGCGCGCTGATGCTCATCACGGTACTGGTCTATATCTTCCTGATCGGCCCGCTGCTGGTCATCGCCGCGGCCTCCTTCAGCGAGACGAAGGCGCTCAAGTTTCCCGGCGAGGGCTTTACGCTGGACTGGTATAAGCAGGTGCTGACGATGAGCGCCTTCATCGACGCGGCGAAGCTGAGCCTGGTCATCGCCCTGGCGGCGACCGCCATCGCGCTGCTGCTGGGCCTGCCCGCGGCGTACGCGCTCAACCGCTACCGCTTCCCGGGCAAGGAGGCCATCAAGACGCTCTTCCTTTCCCCGGTGCTCATCCCGTGCATCGTGCTGGGCTTCATCATGCTGCGCTACGTCGTCAATCAGTACGACCTGGAGGTCATCCCCAGCCTGCTGATCGGCCACACGCTGCTGTCGATCCCCTATGTGATGCGCGTGGTGACGGCGTCGCTGGCGAACTTCGACTTCGCCGTGGAGGAAGCCGCCTGCAACCTGGGCGCGACGCGGCTGTATACGTTCTTCCACATCGTCATCCCCAACATCAAGTCGGGCCTGGCCTCGGCGGGCATCATGGCGGTGATCAACTCGTTCAACAACGTGTCGCTCTCCGCCTTCCTGACCGGCCCCGGCGTGAACATGCTTCCCATCGAGATCATGGGCTACGTGGAGTATCACTTCGATCCCACCATCGCCGCGCTGGCGACCATCCTGATGGTCGTGACGCTGGGCGTGATGCTGCTCATTGAGAAGACCCTGGGCCTGCAAAGCGTCGTATAATTCGCAAAACCAAAAAGAGGAATTGACCGCTCTGCGTCGAATTCCTCCATATTCAGGGCTGCCTGCGCCATGCGCAGGCGCCTGTTTTATTCCCGCGCAAGATTGTGCGCGCTAACAGAAGGACGTGAGAATATGCTGGATCAATGGATTGCCCGCCGCTTTGGCGACGATACGAGGGATGAGCGCGTGCGCAGCGCGTACGGAAAGGCCGCCAGCGTGATGGGCATCGGCGCGAATGTGCTGCTCTTTGCCGGGAAGCTGATCGCGGGGCTGCTCAGCGGCTCCGTGGCGATCATGGCGGACGCAGTCAACAACCTGTCCGACGCCTCATCGAGCATCGTGAGCCTGCTGGGCTTCAAGCTGGCCGACAGGCCGGCCGACGCCGATCACCCCTATGGACACGGGCGCTTTGAGTATCTGTCGGGCCTGATGGTCGCGGTGATGATCCTGGTCATCGGCGTGGAGCTGCTCAAGAGCAGCGTGGAGAAGATCGTCTCGCCCGCGCCTGTGGAGATGAGCGCGGTCACGGTGCTGGTGCTGGCCGGCTCGATCGCGATGAAGCTGTGGATGATGGCGATGAACAAGAGCATCGGCAGGAAGATCGACTCCAAAACGCTCATTGCCACAGCGGACGACAGCCGCAACGACGTGATCGCCACCTCGGCGGTGCTCGTGGCCATGATCGTCGGCCACCTGACGGGCTGGATGCTCGACGGCTGGATGGGCGCGGCGGTGGCGGTGTTCATCCTGATCAGCGGCTTTGGGCTGGTCAAGGACACGATCGACCCGATGCTCGGCTCTGTGCCCTCGCGCGAGCAGGTGGAGTCCATCCGCGACCGGCTGATGAGCTATCCCGGCGTGCTGGGCATGCACGACCTGATGGTGCACGACTACGGCCCGGGCAGGCAGTTCGCCAGCGTGCATCTGGAGATGGACGCGCACGAGGATCCCATCGCCAGCCACGACATCATCGACAGCATCGAGCGCGACTTCCTGACCGAGGAGAAGCTCCATCTGGTCGTCCACTACGATCCGGTCGTCACCGACGACCCGCGCATCGCGGTCATGCGCAGCGTGATTCAGAAAATCGCCGAGGGCATCGATCCCGCGATTTCGATCCACGACCTGCGCATCGTGCCGGGCAACACGGTGGTCAAGGTCGTCTTCGACTGCGTGCTGCCGTATCAGACCAGGCTGCCCGAGCAGGAGATTCAGGCGCGCATTGGCCGCGAGGTGGCCAGGGATTACCCGAACTATGAGTGCGTGATCACGCTGGAGCACAGCTTCAGCGGCGCGACCAGGTGACGCGGCGGGGCTGTCCGGCGGGCAGCCCCGCCTTTGCGCGCCCGCGCCTTGAATCCGGGCGGCATTCTGTGCTATAATGAACAATCTGAAGCGGGGGGATTCGCATGAAACAGAAGCTGGAAAACCGATTGCAGATGCGCAGGCTGACCACGGACGACACCGCGCAGTACAACGCTCTGCTGCGCTATGCCTTCCAGGTGACGGACAGCGAGCTGGCCTCGCTGGGCTGGAATCAGAAGGAGATGGAGCGCTCCAAAAAGCCGGTGCTCAAGAAGACCGAATCCTTCGGCTGGTTCGACGGGGACAAGCTCGCCTCTCAGATCAGCGTCTACCCGATGCAGGTGAACATCTTCGGCCAGATGTACCGGATGGGCGGCGTCACCGGCGTGGCGACGTATCCCGAATACATGAATCACGGCCTGATGAGCAGCCTGATCAAGCAGGCGCTGGACAACATGCGCAAGAACCGCCAGAGCGTGTCCATGCTCTTCCCGTATATGATCCCGTATTACCGCAAGAAGGGCTGGGAGATCGTCTCCGACAAGATGACCTATACCATCAAGGACACGCAGCTGCCCAAGCGCCGCTCGGTGCCGGGCATGGTGGAGCGCGTGGACACCGCCAGCGAGGATATCCACAAGGTACACGACGCCTTCACCCGCATGCGTCACGGTGCGCTCAAGCGCAACGAGCTGGAATGGGAGGAATACTGGCGCTGGGAGGCGGACGACGTGCTCGTCGCCGTCTATTACGACAGCGAGGAGGAGCCCAAGGGCTATCTGGTCTATTACATCGCCAACGACATCTTCCGCATCAAGGAGCTGGTCACCATCAATCAGGAGGCGCGCCACGGCCTGTGGAACTACATCTCCGCGCACTTCTCGATGATCGACAAGGTGGTGGGCAACAACTACACCAACGAGCCGATGGCCTTCCTGCTGGAGGACAGCGAGATTCAGGAGGAGATCGAGCCGTACATCATGGCGCGGATTGTGGACTTTGAGGAGTTCATCCGCAAGTACCCGTTCGACATCATCTCCATCCACGACGACCTGCACTTTATCATTGATGACCCGGTGATGGACTGCAACTGCGGCGACTTCTCCCTGCGCTGGGACAAGGAGGGCAACACCATCCTGGAGCGAGGCGGCACGCGCGGCGAGCTGGTGCGCTGCGACATCCAGACGCTGACGGCCATGTTCTATGGCTATAAGCGCCCGACCTATCTCAAGCGTGTGGAGCGCCTGCGCGCGAACGACACGGCGGTGCGCATTCTGGAGGATATCATCCCCATCGAGCAGCCGTATTTCTCGGATTACTTCTGATATGGGGAACGGAAGTTAGGAAAGCTAAAGCGTCATACATTCACCCATCATACCATCGCCGCGCGCATGCCGCGCGCCGGGAGGGACAATCTATGATCGACGATATTGCGGCGCTTTTGCGCTGTCCGCTGTGCGGCGGCGCGTTTTCGCGGGCGGGCAACAGCCTGATCTGCCCGGGCAGGCACTGCTACGACATCGCGCGGCAGGGGTATGTCAACTTCGTGCCCCATCAGCGCGATTCGTTTTACACCAAGGCGCTCTTTGAGGCGCGCGCCCGGGTATTCGCCGCCGGCATCTACGCGCCGGTGGCGGAGCGCATCGGCGACGCGCTGCGCCGCTTCGCGCCGGGGGATTGCCCGGTGATCGTGGACGCGGGCTGCGGCGAGGGGTATTACACCCGCGCGGTCTGTCCGGAGCGGCGGATGACGCGTATCGGGTTCGACCTGTCCAAGGAGGCCGTGCGCATGGCTGCCCGCGGCGCGCGGGACGCAGCGTTCTTCGCGGCGGATCTCAAGCGCATTCCGCTGGCGGACGGCTGCGCCGACGCGGTGCTGGACGTGTTCACCCCGGCGGATTACGCCGAGTTCGCGCGCGTGCTGCGGCCCGGCGGCGTGGTGATCAAGCTCGCGCCGCGCGCCGGCTACCTGGCCGAGCTGCGCGAGGCGGCGGGCGACAGGCTGCGCCGCAGGAGCTATGACGACGGCGACGTCTCGCGCTATGCGCACGCAAAGATGCGCGTGCTGTGCGAGGAGACGATTGCCTACACGCTGCCGGTGTCGCCGGAGACGGTTGGCGACCTGGCGCGGATGACGCCGATGCTGTCGGGCATCGACGTGGCGCAGCTGGACCTGACCGGCGTGCGCACGATCACCATCGACGAAAACCTGTATGTGGGCACATTTGAAGCAGACGGAGGAGATGCATGATGGAGAAGCTCTTTTTCATGAA
>JBJEYK010000370.1:0-12194 GCA_051886775.1 Candidatus Ventricola sp.
TCTTCTCCACCGGGCGGCCGCAGTCCGGGCAGCAGCCGTCCTTGAGCTGCAGCTCCGTCCAGAAGGACTCGCAGGGCGTGCAGTACCAGCCCTCGTACTCGCTCTTGTAGATGTCGCCCTGATCATGCAGCTTGCGGAAGATCCGCTGCACGGACTTGACATGGCGCTCATCCGTGGTGCGGATGAAGTCGTCGTATTCCACATCCATCAGCTTCCACAGGTCCTTGATGCCCGCCACGATATGATCGACATATTCCTGCGGGGTGACGCCGGCGGCAGCCGCCTTGCGCTCAATCTTCTGGCCGTGCTCGTCCGTGCCTGTGAGGAAGAAGACGTCGTAGCCCGTCTGCTTTTTGAAGCGGGCCATGGTGTCGGCTGCCGTGGAGCAGTAGCTGTGGCCGATGTGCAGATTATCGCTGGGATAATAGATCGGCGTCGTGATATAGAAGGTCGGTTTCTCGCTCATCGCTCTCTCTCCTTACAAAAAACGTCCCTCGCATAAGCGAGGGACGAATGAAATCGTGGTACCACCCTGATTTGCAGCCGGACAGGCCGCCTCTTTGCTCTGTAACGGGAACGCCCGCCGCGCTTGATTCATCGCGGATGCTCCAAAGCCATACCAGCCGCTCTGCGCCGCCGGCTTTCACCCTGCCCGGCTCTCTGTTGGCGTGATCACAGGCTGCTCTCTTCTTCTCAGCAGTCGATATACCATTACATTATAGGGTTTTCCCGCCGCTTTGTCAAGCATTATGTGCCTGCCACCTCGGACAGATAGCGCTGCCATACGATGCGCGCGACGTTTCCCTCTGCGTCCAGATAGTACGACAGCTCCACGAAGATCTCATGCGCGTCGCTGGTGGGATAGTAGTAGTGGATAGCGAAGTTGCCGTCGGCCTCGCGCCGGTAGGTGCCGAACTTGTAGTTGCCGGAATTGAGGTTGTACAGCAGGCGGTTGCCGGCGTCGTCCAGCTCGGCCTGCCCCAGATCCTGGAACTTGGCCACGACATCCTCGCCGCGCATGCCCACGCGTGTGGTGCGCGGCGCCGTCATCTTGCTGTTGGTCGTGTCCAGCGCATAGAGCACGGGGCTGCCGTCCTTGGTCTTGATGACGAAGCGGGCCGTGCCCCAGCTGTACACTGCTTCATAGCTCTCCATGTCCGGGCTGTAGCCCTCGTCCGCCGGCAGCAGCTCGTAGCTCAGCGGCGTGCCCCAGTTGCCGGTAAACGTCTTGTAGCCCGTCTTGTACAGCTCCATGTTCTTGAACGTGTCGTCCTCATTGAACATCTTCTTGAGATTGCCCTCCACCTCGTAGGTGACGTTCATCTCATAGCTGATCTTGCCGTTGTCCGCTACGGCAATTGCGCGCAGACGGGACTTGCCGATGGGCAGCTGAATGGGCTTATCCGGGTCATAGAGCGTGGATTCCGTCGTCGCCTGCCGTCCGTCGAGCGTGTAGTAGATGGCGACGATCTTGGCGTTCTCCTTGGGATCCTCCGAGCCGGGGCGCAGCGAGATCTTGGGCGCTTTCTTGTACTTGCCGGAGGCGTAATTGGCCTTGGGGGCCGCCGGCGTAGGGATGATCACGGTGTAATTCGCCACGATCTGCTCGCTGGGCGTGCCGTCCGGCGTAAAGCCGATGGCCTTGACGGTCAGCTTGCCCTCGGCAACATGGATTTTCTCGCCCGCCTGATACACAAGGCCCGACTCTGAGGGATCCGTGCCGTCGGTGGTGTAGTACACGGTCTGCCCCTCCGGGACGGTGATGCTGACGTCGATCTCCTCCAGATAGCGCCCCTCCGGATGTGAAAGCGTCGGTGTGGTCGGCGTGTATTCGCGCAGCATCACGTCAAATTCCTGCGTGCTGTCCGCCGCATTCTGCGCTGCCTGCTTCATCAGCGCCAGCGCCTCGGCATTGAAGCCCTGCTGCTGATAAATCTTGATCAGGTTGCGGTAGGCGCTGGGGTGCTGCGGCGCGATGTCATTGATCAGCGACATGTAGATCGCCTTGGCCTCCTCGATCCGGCCCAGCTCGGTGTAGGCCTGACCCATCAGCACCAGCGCGTCGACGTTGGTCGGATCGCGGTCGACCGCCACCTGCAGCTTCTCCAGTGCGCGCGTGAAATACGCCTGCTCGATCAGCTCACGACCCAGCGTGACATAGGCGTCCGTGCTGGCGGCAGACCAGCCCCAGGTGGCCATCAGGCGATGGCCGTCGTCCGTGCCAAAGAGCATGTAGCCTGCCGCAGAGCCGACAAAGAGGATCACCGCCAGGATGACCAGCAGAACGTTGCGCAGCCGCCTGTGCGATTTCCGGTAAATTGGCGGATTGGGCAGCGCGGGGCTGGCGTCCAGCTTGCGGCGCGCCGGATCCGGCGCGCGGCGGACATGCCGTGCCTGCTCGCGCTCCCGCTGGCGGCTGAGCCCCACCGGCAGGCTTGCGGGCGCCTTTCTCGCCGCTGCCTGCTCATCGCGTCTGCCGTAGGCCGGCGTCGAGGCCGTTTCCTTTCGCTGCCCGGACTGACTCCTCGCCTGCTCCGGCGCAACACGCCGGCGGACGCGCGTCTCCTCCGCCGCGGCATCCGCCTGTTTCCTGCGAAACACGCGCTGCACGGTGGAGCAGCCTGGGCAGACCCGCGTGGTATCGGGCAGCTCGCGGCCGCAGTTGGGACAAATCATGAATCGCTGTTCCTCCTTGTCAGATGCCGGGAAATGCTTACACCCGCTTCAGGGATTCGTAATATGGATCGCCCGCAAACTCCCGCTCTGGCGGTCTCTCGCCCCCCAGAGCATCGATCGCCTCCGCGATTTCGATATAGTCCAGATAATTGACGTCCTGATCCATGGCGGCGTTCATCAGCGCGGGCAGTGCGCGGTCGTCGCCCAGCTTCGCCAGATAGGATGCGTACAGCGCGCGCCGCTCCTGCCCGGCGGCAAAGCGCTCCATCAGCAGGGCGAAGATTCGCTCGTCGCCCGGATAATTGCTCAGGATGTCCGCAAAAATGTCCTTTGCCGTCTCTGTCGCGCCCTCCAGCGCGTCCAGGATCGGCGTGACGACCGCTTCGCCCATGCCAAGCAGCGCCTCCGCGCACAGATCGCCCTTCTCGTCCGGCTCCCCCAGCGCGGCGATGTAGTCGACATAGGCCTGCATCGGCGCCATGCTCTCCAGCTCGCGCAGCAGCGAAATCGCTGTCAGGGCCGCCTCGTGCGGCACCTGCGTGCTGAAGGGCAACGCAAGCAGGCACTGCTCCGCAGCGTCCCCCAGCGCGGTGATGCGCTCCAGCAGCAGATCCGGCACAGGCACCTGCTGCGCATAGTACGCGCACATCCAGTCCACCAGCGTCTGCGCATCGCTGAACTGCTCGAAATACGCCTCCGGAGACAGGCCGCCCAGCCAGGAGGCAGGCTTTGTCAGGAATTCCATGTAGATGTCCGGCATCATGCCCTCGATCACATCCATGTTATTGCCATACTGCTGCGCATGCTTGGCGACCCATGCGCGGGTGTAAGCCTCAAACTGACGGTCAAAATCAATGCATTTCATGGGATTCTCCTCCATCGTGTTGTGATTCCTCGCATGCGCCGGGCTGCGCAAGACGCTCCAGTCTTCTCACCATCACCGCGCAAAGCCGCTCCGGCGCGCCATAGCGCCTGGCCACGGCGCGCAGCCTGACCCGATGCCCCGCATGGCGATGATAGACGTACTCCAGCGCCGCAGCACAGGCATCCTCCTGCCTGGCGCGCGGCGCGCCATAGGCTTCCAGATACGCAAGAAACAGCGGCAGCAGCATGCGCGCCGCGTCCGGGAAGCCGGGCGACAGAGCGTCCGCCACGCGCTGCACAATCCGCTGCGTGGCCTCGCCCACCGGCCTGGTGCTGGTCGCGCCCGCAGCCAGGCGCACCAGCCTGCCACCATAGTCCACGTCATAGGGCCGGAAGCCCCGCTGCGCCGTGAGCGCCTGCAGCGCGGCAGCCTTGAAGCCGTCGCCCACCTGCGGATCCGTCAGCGCGTCCATCAGCACCTGATCGGCGGAGGCTGTCTCCAGCGCACACAGGAGGATCAGCGCTGCCGTCTTCACATGTGTGCCGGCCATCACCGAACGTATCGCCCACGCGCACAGACGGCACGCGCTGCGCTGCGCCGCGCGATCCTCGCGCAGGCTCTGCGGCTGCGCATACAGCAGCGAGAGCAGCTCCATCGCGCGGCTGACGCCCTCCTCGCGCGGCACATCCAGGCCCAGCGGCACGCGTTCGCCGGGCTTTTGGCCGTCCCGGGTCATCCTGAAGTACGCCTCGCAAACCGTATTTTCCGGCATCAGCCCGCACAGGCGCCCAAAGAGCCGGCTGGCCTCGCTCAGGCGGCCCAGATTCATCAGCGCGCACGCGCGCAGAAGCATGCCCTGCGTGTTGTACGGCTCCCGCCGCAGCAGCGACTGCGTCAGCCGCAGCGTCAGGCGATCCTCGCCACGCTTGGCGCTCTCCATCGCGGCGGCCAGCAGATCGTCGGGCATAGCGGCGCGCAGCGCAGCCAGAACCAGCGCACGCCGGGCCTTCTCCTCCTCACCCAGCGCGGCATGAGCGTCGGCCATGACGCAAAGCGTCTGAACGCGCCCCGGCGAGAGCATGTGCGCCGCAGAAGCGTAGTCCGCTGCCTCGCGCAGCTTGCCCTGCATCATCAGGCAGCAGGCAAGCAGTGTGAAGCCGCTGGCCGACGGCTTCAGCGCCAGCGCGTGGCGGAGCGTCCGCTCCGCAGCAGCGGGCTTTCCCTCCTGCAGCCGCGCGATTGCTCGCCGCCGGAGGTGCCGTGCGCGCGCCCGGCGGCCAAGGCCCGTGGGCCGCTCCAGCTCTGCTTGCAGCTGACGGCCCAGCAGCTGCGCCATCTCCTGAGAGACCTCGCTCTGCCGGAGCGCGGCGAACTGCTGATAATACGCGCTGGCACGGCGAATGTCCGCGCGCTGTGCGCTGCCCAGCGCCAGGTGAAACAGCGCCAGGGCCTTGTGTCTGCCGCCCTGGCGGACAACCCGCAGATACGCGCGGGCAGCCTCCTCCTCGCATCCGATTTCATCGTAGATTTGAGCCGCTTCCAGCTCGATCTCCTCGTCCGGCCCGAACTGATCCCGAGCCTTGGTCAGCAGCGCCATCGCCTCATCATATCGCCCAGCGCGCCGGTGTCGCGCCGCGCGGGAGACGAAGAACGCACACGTCTGCCCCATGGAGACCACCTTGCTCATCTCGCGCCTCCTCTTTGATTCCAGCGTCAGGGGGTGTTATCCTCATCGTCCGGCTCATTATCATCGTCCGCCAGCCCCTGCTCCAGCAGGCGCTCCAGCTCCGCGCCGGTAAAGGCGTAGTGCTTCCGGCAGAAGTGGCAGGTGACCTCGCAGCCGTTCTGTGTGCGGATCAGGTCGCGCAGCTCGCGCTCGCCCATGGACAGCAGCACGCGCTCGATATAGGGCCGAGAGCAGTCACAGCGCAGCGTCAGCGGGATCTCCTCCAGAATCTCCGGCTCCAGCCCGCGGAAGCAGCCGGAGACAATGTCCTCCAGCGTCATCTCGTGCAGCATCTGGGAAATCGAACCGAACAGCTCCGCGCGGATCTCCAGCGCGTCGAGCAGCTCCCCGGAGCAGCCCGGCATCGCCTGAATCAGGATGCCGCCCGCCGAGAGAATGCTTTCCCCCACCAGCGTGCCCAGCGCGCAGAGAGAGGGCGTCTGCTCGGACTCGAGGTAGTACATCGCGAAGTCCTCCGCCACCTCGCCGGAGACGAGGTTGACGCGGCCCACATACGGCTCGCCAAAGCCAAAGGAGCGCATAACGGTCAGCTGGCCGTCCTTGCCCAGCGCGCCGCCGACGTCGAGCTTGCCGTTCGCCTTGAGCGGCAGCTCCACCTCGGGATGATCAATGGTGACCTTGACCACGCCGTCCGGCCCGGCCACGGCGCACAGCGGGCCGGCGGGGCCGCCGCCGTTGATCGTAGCGGTGATGCGGTCTCCCTCGCTCTTGAGGCCGGCGCCCATAATCGCCGCCGCCGCAATCATGCGGCCCATCGCGGCAGAGCAGGTGTTGCTGGCGTTGTGGATGTCGCGCGCCTGCTGCGCCATGGCCGTGGTATCGCAAAGAAACACGCGCGCCTCGCCGCCCTTGAGCGTCAGGCGCAGAAGTCTCGACTTCTTCTGTTCCATATCGGTGATTTCCTCCTTGCTGCATGCCTTATCGCATGCCCTGCGGCTTCACAGCCGTGTAGTGGATACGGGTATCCTCTAGGCAAACGGCGTCCAGCCGCATGCCGCCGTAGGCGTGAATTTGCTCGAAGCCCGCCGCCTCCAGCAGGCCGGCGATCTCCTGCTGACTGTGCGCGCGCTGCCTGTGCTGCTCGCGGAAGCGCCGGTAGCGTCCGTCCTCCTCCCGCACAAAAAACGTGACATCCATCGTCAGCACATGACTCTGCCGGTTTAGCCGGTTCTGCCAGAGCGTGGCCAGTCCATCCCGCTCCTCGCCGAAGAAGGCGTCGCCCATGTCATCCTCCAGCTTATGCCGGCTGGAGCAATCAAAGCACAGCACGCCGCCCGGCAAAAGCGAAGCATATGCCGCAGCAAAGAACGCCCTGACATCCTCGGGGGATGTCAGGTAATTGACGCCGTCGCAGGTTGCCAGCACGGCGCCCACGCGGCGCGGCAGCGAAAGCCTTCGCATATCCTGGCGGACGAATGCCGCCTCCACACCCCACGCGCGCGCCTTCTCCTCTGCGCGGCGCAGCATCGCCGCAGACAGATCCACACCCGTCATCTGCATGCCGGAGCCAGCCAGGCGCACCGTCAGGCTGCCCGTGCCGCAGGCGCATTCCACCGCGCGTACGGGCAGCGTGCCCAGCGCCTGACGGATGAGCGACAAATAGTGCGCGCTCCAGGCGTCGTAATCGTAGTCGTCCATCAGGGTGTCGTAGATTGCAGCAAAATCGTCGTACATCGCTTATGTTTTCTCCCGGTCCATGTGCGCCAGAATGCCGCCGATGCGCCCGCTTTCCTTCGCGGAAAGCCCGGCCCAGCCGACCTCCAGCACCCGCTCCAGCAGCCCTGCCTCCTGGGCTGCGCGGTATTTAGCGCGCAGCTGCGGGGAGGGCCTGCCCATCCTGTCAGCCAAGCGTCCACCTCCCGGGGATCATTGTCCCCCGCGGACGGCGCAATCATGCCGGCTCATTCGTCCTCGTCATCCTCATCATCGTCGTCGAGCAGCTCGTCGTCCTCGGTCTTTGGCCGCAGGCCCTGGTTGATCGGCGCGCCCTCGATGTGCGGGTTGAGATAGCGGTCGAACAGGCCGTTGGCCACGGACGCATACAGCAGCCGCGCAAACGCGAAGCCAAAGAGCAGGTAATACAGCGAGACGATCAGGATCGTCATCGCGCTGCCCATGTACAGGCCCAGCAGCAGCGCCGCCACCGGGATGAACGTCACCAGGCGGGCAAGCAGCATCTGCGGCAGACGCGCGGACGACATCAGGAAGGCGTTCTTGAGCAGATGGCCGAAGGGCAGCTCATAGCCCACCATCATCGGATAGAGCAGCGGCAGCATCAGCGCCCACATGAGCGTCGCCGAGAAGACGACCATCAGCGGCAGCAGCATGATCAGGCTGCTGGTCGCCATGCCGCCGTAGTAGACCATCGCCGTGTAGGCCAGCACCGGCACGAGCGCCGTGATGACCGACACGCCCAGCGCCTGCTTCCAGTTGCCCTTGAAGGCGTCCTTAAAGTCCGACAGCAGGAAAGCGTGCTGGTCGCGCGCCCAGTTGCGCATGACATACGCCGCGCCCGCCGAGGACGGACCGGTGATCGCCAGGCAGGGAACCAGCCCCAGCAGCCACATGATCAGATAGCCGCCCATCGCACTCATCAGCGCCTGCGCGCCGTTCTCTGCGGCGAGCATGGTCTCCGCGTCAATGCTCTGGATTGCCGCGATGTTCACATACGTCCACAGCAGGAAGGGCACCCAGAAGATCACCTGCAGCAGATTGACCTTGACCAGATCAAAGACGTGATCCTTGAGCACCAGGAAAAACAGCGATACCCGGTTCTTGGGCATGTCCGCCTCGCTGTAATCGCGCTTGCCCGCCTTGCCATAGTACAGCCTGTCAAAGAAACCCATCGCTTCGCCCTCCGTATCGCATTATCTGGTCGTGCCCACCAGGCCGGCAAACAGCGCAAGCCCCGGCAGCAGCGCCGCCTCGTCAAAATCAAACGTCGACGCGTGCAGCGGCGCGCTGTGCGTCTCGTCCATGCAGCCGCAAAAGACGAACACACCCGGCACACTCATCTGGTAATAGGAAAAGTCCTCCGCCGTCATGCGCGGCTTCGCCGGCATAAAGCGCTCGCCCAGCACCTGCCGGACACGCTCGAACTCGGCTGCGTCGTTTTCCACGCACGGATAGTACACGCGCTTGATGAACTCCGTCGTGACGCCGAACGCCGCCTCCACCGCGCGCAGATCGTCGCGGATGCGCTGCTCCAGCGCCTCGTACACCGCGTTGGAGAAGGTGCGCACGATGCCCTCCAGCTCCGCGCGGTCGGCCAGGATATTGCGCTGCTCGCCAGCGCAGACGCGGCCAATGGTGATCAGCGCCTGCTGGCAGGGATCGACGCAGCGGGCGACGGTCGTCTGGAGCAGCGTGAGCAGGTGCCCCATCGCCGTGATCGCGTCTCGCCCCAGGTGCGGCGTCGCTCCATGCGCGCTGGCGCCGTGGATGACAAAGTCCATCTCGCAGGTCTGCGCCATGATCGGCCCCGCGCAGGCGGCGATTTTCCCCTTGGGCACGTCGGGCATCATGTGCATGCCGTAGATGACCTCCACATGCGGGTTCTCCAGCGCGCCCTCGTCGATCATGCGCTTCGCACCGCCGACGGTCTCCTCCGCCGGCTGGAAGAGCAGTACGACATCGTCCGCCAGCACATCGCGGTGGTCGCGCAGCCAGGCTGCCAGCGTCAGCAGGTTGGCCATGTGCCCGTCGTGCCCGCAGGCGTGCATCCTGCCCTCGTGCTGCGAGGCGTAGGGGCATCCCGTCTCCTCGTGCACAGGCAGCGCGTCGATATCCGCACGGAAGGCGATCACGCGCCCGCTTCCGTTGCCGCGGAACACGGCGCGCACGCCCGTCCCGGCAAAGGTGCGCAGCTCATCCGGCGCAAGCAGGCGCAGCTGGCGCATGATATACGCCTGCGTCTGCTCCTCGTGCTCGCCAAGCTCCGGCATGCGGTGCAGCGCGCGCCGGTGCCCGCGCAGCAGGTCCAGATACACAGATACTTCTGTTTCAATCGCTTTTTGATCCATTCGCTTTGGCCCCTTTTCAGCCGCGGATCGACTGTTTCCGCGCGGCTCATACGGATTATTGTAACACACCTGCGCGGAATTGAAAAGTCGGGGTGCACATTTCCCCCGGAAGGCGCGTATTTTTTATCGGGAGGGTCAACAGACTTGACAAGGCAAAGGTCCGGTGATATGATGAACGCATTCTCGTCTGCTTTATCCGGATAAAGCGGGCTTCCTGAAAGGATGATGAACATGGAGCGCAAATGGCGCGTTGCCATCGTCGGCGCGACGGGCATGGTGGGTCAGCGCTTTGTCTCGCTGCTGGCCGATCACCCCTGGTTTGAAATCGCCGTGCTCGCCGCCTCCGCGCGCAGCGCGGGGAAGACCTATGAGGAGGCCGTCGCCGACCGCTGGGCCTTCACCTGGCCGATTCCCGCCCGGGTGAGGACCATGACCGTGCTGGACGCCGCTCAGGTCGAGCGGGTGACGCAGCCGGTCGACTTCGTCTTCTGCGCTGTGGACATGAAGAAGGACGAAATCCGCGCGCTGGAGGACGCCTACGCGAAGACCGAGACGCCGGTGGTCTCCAACAACTCCGCCCACCGCATGACGCCGGATGTGCCCATGATCGTCCCCGAGCTGAACCCGGAGCACGCGGGCGTCATCGAATACCAGAGAAAGCGCCTGGGCACCCGCACGGGCTTTGTCACCGTCAAGCCCAACTGCTCGATCCAGTCCTATGTGCCGGCGCTCACCGCGCTGCGCGACCTCAGCCCCAGCCGCGTGGTTGTCTCCACCTATCAGGCGATCTCCGGCGCCGGCAAGACGTTTGACCGCTGGCCGGAGATGGTCGACAACGTCATCCCCTACATCGGCGGCGAGGAGGAAAAGAGCGAACAGGAGCCGCTCAAGATCTGGGGGCGCATTGAGGGCGGCGTGATCGTGCCGGCCAAGGCGCCCATCATCAGCGCGCACTGCATCCGCGTCGCCGTCGCTGACGGCCACATGGCTGCCTGCTGGGCGAGCTTCGACAAGCCCGCTTCCAAGGAGGAGATTATCGAGCGCTGGCGCAGCTTCGAGGGCCTGCCCCAGAAGCTGAACCTGCCCAGCGCGCCGCATCCCTTCATCCAGTACTGCGAGGAGGACAATCGCCCGCAGACGAGGCTGGATCGCGAGTTCGGGCGCGGCATGGGCATCTCCATGGGCCGCCTGCGCGGGGATTCCCTGTTTGACTGGCGCTTCGTCGGCCTGTCGCACAACACGCTGCGCGGCGCTGCCGGCGGCGCGGTGCTCATCGCCGAGCTGCTTTGCGCACAGGGCTATATTCCGAAAAAGTGACATTGTGACATACCCGCATATTCTTCGCCGCACGATGGAAACACTGGGGTCAGCTGTTTCGCCGTGCGGCTGCTTTTTGCCCTTTCCGCTGTGAATCGGGAGGTATGCCTATGTTTCCACTGTTTGTCGGCTGCGCCGCGGCGCTGGTCACACCCTTTCTGCCCGGAGGTGCGCTGGATGAACCGGCGCTGCGCCGTCTCATCGCCATGCAGGTCGATGCGGGCATGGAGGCGCTCGTCCTGCTGGGCACGACGGGCGAGCCGAGCACGCTGAGCATGGCTGAGCGCGAGCGCGTGATCACCGTCGGCCTGGAGGCCTGCGGCGGCCGGATGCCGGTGATCGTGGGCACCGGCTCCAACGACACGCGCAAGGCCATGGAATACGCCTGCCAGGCCAAGCGCCTGGGCGCGCAGGGGCAGCTATGCGTCACCCCCTATTACAACAAGGCGACCCAGGCCGGGCTGGAGCGGCACTTCGGCGCGATTCTGGACAGCTGCGAGCTGCCCATGATCCTCTACAACGTGCCCGGGCGCACGGGTATGGGCATCGCCGCGCAGACAGTGGCGGCGCTGGCGCTCCACCCAGGCGTCGCCGGCATCAAGGAGGCCAGCGGCGACCCCGCGCTGACCGCCGATATCCTGCAAAAAACCGGCGGCGCGCTGCCCATTTACTGCGGCAACGACGATCAGATCCTGCCGATGATGGCCATGGGCGCGGTGGGTGCAATCAGCGTGTGCGCCAACGTCGTGCCCGCACAGACGCGCGCCATCACCCACGCCTGCCTTAGCGGCTGCATGGAGCAGGCACGCGGCGCGCAGCAGGCGCTGCACGCGCTCATCCGAGCGCTGTTTGCGCAGGTCAGCCCGATCCCGGTCAAGGCTGCGCTGGCCATGATGGGCCTGATCCACGACGAGCTGCGGCTGCCGCTCACGCCGCTGGAGGAGCCATATCGGGGTAGGCTCCGCGAGGTGCTGGCCCAGGCGAAGCTGCTGCCCGAAGCGTAAACCAAAAACAGGCGACCATGCGATCGCCTGCTTTGTCTTGTGTGGGGAAAATCAGACTTCCTTATTGGTGGTCTTGAGCACAACGTCGTGTGCGCCGCCCTCGACGATGGAAACGGCGGAGACGAGCGTCAGACGCGCCTTCTTTTGCAGCTCCGGGATGGAGAGCGCACCGCAGTTGCACATGGTCGAGCGAACCTTCGCCAGCGTGATGTGCACGTTGTCGGACAGCTTGCCGGCGTAGGTGACGTAGGAATCGACGCCCTCCTCAAACTTGAGCTTCTTGTCGCCGCCGAGGTCGTAGCGCTGCCAGTTGCGCGCGCGGTTGCTGCCCTCGCCCCAATACTCCTTCATCAGCGTGCCGTTGACGTTGACCTTCGCGGACGGGCTCTCATCGAAGCGGGCGAAGTAGCGGCCCAGCATCACGAAATCCGCGCCCATGGCCAGCGCCAGCGTCAGATGATGATCGTGCACGATGCCGCCGTCGGAGCAGACCGGGACGTAGATGCCGGTCTCCTCGAAGTACTCGTCGCGGGCCTTGCACACCTCGATCAGCGCGGTCGCCT